>NZ_JAYWYX010000004.1:0-147728 GCF_048147925.1 Acinetobacter sp. 226
GTATTGAACAAATTTACAGAATTAGGTCGTCCTCATACCCAAGTTGTCACTTGAATTCTGTTCAAATGAGCAGAGTGTTGTCTTTTAAATCTTTGTGCAACAAAGCCTATTAAATTTGGATATGGCTGGAGTGGTGTGCTGAATACCACAGGACCTATTCCCTATACCAATGCCATAGATGAAGTTACTGATAAGCATGGACTGCGTTGTCTGGGAAGTAGTTGTCAAAATGGAATTATTTATAGAGATAACACTTTACCTAGAAGATTGGATCGTAGTCACTATTCAAGACAAACAAACCAATTATTAGCTCAGCGAGCTTGTTGGAAGAAATAGAAGCTGAAATTTTATTAATCCTTTTTAAAATCTTCAATTTTATAAAAAGATATCTTAGAAAAATGATCTATTAAAAATATAAAATTATTTTGGGTAGATTTTTATTCACTTTAATTTTTTCTACAGTTTTGAAAATGAATTCTAATTTTTTCTTTTAAATAAGAGCTAAGCTGATTGACTGGGTATTTTTAATAGTAATGCATTTCAGCCTTTGTCTGGTCTGCCAGACAGCAGAACATTGAGGTCAAAACAAGCTACAACAACAGCATGTATCACAATGTCAAAATCTCGAGTCATGATGTAATATAAAATCCATCATGATTATAAGTATCTATCTGTATAGATACGACATTGAAAGGATTACAGCATGCAACAAGAAGTCATCATTGTCGGTGGTGGGATGGTGGGCTTAAGCCTCGCATTAATGTTGGCGAAAACTAATATTGCAGTCAAACTTTTGGAAGCCATCAAATACCCAAATTATGATGATGAAAATCTTGCGCCATATCATTCCAGTTTTGATGCACGTAATAGCGCCTTGTCACGTCGTAGCGTACAAATCTATCAGGAGCTTGGACTTTGGAATGCCTTGCAAGAGCATGCTACCCCAATTCTGGAAGTGAATATTACCGAACAGGGCAGCTTTGGTAAGGCCCGACTGAAAGCCGAGCAGGAAAAAGTCGAAAGCTTTGGTCAGGTCATTGAAAATGCTTGGCTCGGTCGGGTGCTTCTCACTCAAGTCAAAAAAGAGCCATTGATTGAACTGATTGATGGTGTGCAGGTGAGCTCACTGACTCAAGATGCAGAGTTTGCTTATATCGAAGCGCATCGTGGCGAATCTCTACTGAAATTACAGTCCAAACTGGTTATTGCCGCCGATGGGCGGGATTCTTTCTGTCGTAAGGCTTTGGGTATTGGTGCATCAGAACATGATTATGATCAGGTCGCGATTGTGACCACAGTACAAACGTCGAAGCCACATGGTCATGTGGGTTTTGAGCGTTTCAGTCATTTAGGCCCTTTGGCACTGTTGCCCTTACCGGGTGAGTATCGCCGTTCAGTGGTCTGGCCTGTGAAAAAAGGTACTGAAGGAGAATGGTTGGGAGATGAAAATGACCAGCATTTTCTGGATGCCTTGCAGGACACGTATGGCGATCGTGCCGGAAAATTCCAGAAAACCGGAAAACGGTTCAGTTTTCCCTTATCTCAAGTGTTAGCTGAAAAGCAGGCTGTTGGTCGTGTAGTGCTCATGGGTAATGCAGCACATACGATTCATCCGGTCGCTGGACAGGGTTTTAACCTGTGTATGCGTGATGCGCATGTATTGGTGCGTTACCTGAAAGAGCAGCAGGCACAAGGCGCAGACTTGGGCGATGCTGCAATATTGCTAGACTATGAGAAATCCCGTCTCAGTGACCAGCAGCGTGTGATCAAGTTCTGTGATTCAGTGGTACGCGGTTTCAGTAACCAGAATCCGTTTTTAAGATTGATGCGTAATACAGGTTTAGTCGCCTTTGATACGATTCCAGGCATCAAGCCACTCGTTGCAAATTATGCCATGGGGTTAAAAGCATGAGCTTAAATCAAACTAACGAAATATTAGACGTTGTCATTATTGGTGGTGGGTTGGTAGGCGGGCTCACTGCGCTATTGCTGGCCCAAGGGGGCGTGCAGCCTACAGTTCTGGATGCAGCGCCAATTCTGGATGCAGATAAAACCTTAAGGGTGGCTAATCCGCGTGTCCTGGCTTTAAGTCAGGCAACCATTCACCTATTAAAAACGGTGGGTGTCTGGGAAAATTTAGCACGTCAGCAGCCTTATACCGGCATGCAGGTCTGGAATAAAAATGGCTATGGAGAAATTAATTTTGGCCAGTATTCAGAAAAAACACTATCGGTAGAGCAGGCTTTAGGCTCGATGGTGGAACCAAGCATTTTGAATTTGGCCATTCAGCAAAAGATGCTGGAAGATGTTCAAGATTATAGAACACAGGTTAAAGTTAGTCGTATGGAACGTGGCGTCGGTGTGTGGATCATTCATCTGGCCGATGGCACTCAGCTTAAAACCAAGCTGGTGATCGGTGCCGATGGTGCCAATTCCTTTGTTCGTGAGCAAGCGTTCATCGACATTGATGTAGTGGACTATAAACAGGCAGGCATCAGTTGTGCCATTAAAACTGCACAGCCTCATCAGCACATGGCACGTCAGATTTTTCTCGAAACTGGCCCTCTGGCTTTTTTACCTATGGCCAGCCTTAATCCAGAAGAGCAGGGACACTGGCAATCAATTGTCTGGACCTTGCCAGAGGATTATGCTGAGGAATATGCAGCGCTCCCAGATGCTGAATTTACTCAGCTATTAACCCGTGAAAGTCAGCATATGTTGGGTGAAGTATTGCAGGCGACATCACGTGCCACTTTCCCTTTAAAAGCCCGTGCCGCTCAGCAATATGTTCAAGACGGTTTAGCCCTGATTGGAGATGCGGCACATGTGATTCATCCGTTGGCAGGTCAAGGGGTGAATATTGGCTGTCTGGATGCTGCAGTGCTCTGTGATGTTTTACTGCATGATCAGGCGCGTGGCGTATGGGCACATGAGCAAACCCTCAAACGCTATGAACATCGCCGTAAAGGTCAAAACGATGCCATGATGCATAGCATGTCTGCGATTGGCTGGATGGAAACGACCTCATTCTTCCCAATGGTTTGGGTACGTAATTTTGGTTTAAAACAGGTAGAAAATCAGCCAATATTAAAAGATGCATTTATGTCACAGGCCAACGGCCTGAGTTTACTCAAAGACACACGCTACGCAGCTTAAGGGAGAAATGTAAATTTTTTAAACAAATGCCAATAAAGAGTAACGTTTTTGTTTAAAAAAGATACGATTTTTTGAGTTTTGGTACTAGGCGAAGGTCAAAGAGATTGCTAAATTTCACTTAATTCGATACCTGACTTGGAATACCAAGCGAGGGCCATTTTTGGGGAGATGCAAATGACAGACATGAATGATTATGATGATGACGTTGAAGATTCAATTGTTGACGATGATGAAGCAAAAGCCGCTGAAAAAGGCGCGGTCGATAGCACAGAGGTCGTCAGTGATACCGATCTTGTAGAAGCTGAAACTTTGACCGTCACTGCAAAGCTGAAAAAGCGTCAAGCACTTGAAGACGAGATTGCGGCTTTCCTTGCTAGTGGTGGTCGTATTGTTGAAGTGCCGGCAGATGAATCAGTAGCCAAAGAATAAGTTATTGATTAACTTGTTTCTTATAAAAAACACCACATTCAATGTGGTGTTTTTTTGCAAACCAAAATGAGATAGAAATATCTAAAGCAATTAGTCGTTTGCCGAAGTCAGTTCTAAAGCACGTTGATAAGCGACTTTCTTTTTGATTCCGGTTAAATCTGCCGCCAGTTGTGAAGCAGCTTTGACCGAAAGGTCCTGTAATAGGCGATTCAATAATTTATCCAGCTTTTCCTGATCCAGATCTTTTTCTTCGGTGGCGCCGCCAATCACCAGAACAATTTCGCCTTTTTGCTGATTGTGATCATTGCTAATGAATTCGACTAGTTCACCCAAGGTCATTTTCTTGATAGTTTCAAAGGTCTTGGTAATCTCACGCGCAAAACCGACCGGGCGATCTGCTCCGAAAACGCTGGCCATATCTTTAACGGACTCCAGAATCCGATGCGGTGCTTCATAGAAAATTAAAGTCTGGGTTTCATCTTTCAGTTTTTCCAGATTCAGCAGGCGCTGACTTTGTCTGGATGGCAGAAAACCTTCAAAGCTGAAGCGGTCACTCGGCAAGCCAACAGCACTTAAGGCAGCAATAGCCGCACAAGCACCAGGTACAGGAATCACGCGAATATTATGCGCTTGTGCAGCACGGACAAATTTAAAGCCAGGGTCGCTAATCAGGGGAGTGCCAGCATCACTGATCAGGGCCATATCTTCGCCATTCAGCAGGCGTTGGATCAGCTGATCAATCTTGTTGCTTTCATTATGCTCATGACAGGCAGTCAGAGGTGTTTGAATATTAAAGTGTTTAAGTAATTGTGCTGAAGTTCGTGTATCCTCAGCAGCAATAAGACTCACCGACTTTAACACCTGAATTGCACGATAACTAATATCATCTAAGTGCCCGATTGGAGTCGCAACAACAAATAACTGAGCACTCATAGGTTTCTCCATGTGGAATAAATTGAATAATAAAAAATGGAAGATTAAAAATAAAATATTGGGCTTGTGTTTAGTCAGCTACATCAGCAGCGTACAAGCAGAAGTGCTGATCATTCTACCCGAATCCGGGCCTTTGGCGCGAGCTGCATCGAGTATCAAACAGGGTTTTCTCAGTGCCTATACTACTTCCGGGCAGAAAGTTCCATTAAAATGGGTCAATTCCAATCAGAAAAATATCTCCCAGCTACTGAAACAGCATGTCAATAAAAAGACCAAAATGGTGGTGGGTCCATTGGCACGTAGCGATGTGGAACAACTACTCAAGAGCAAACCTAAAGTACGTACCCTCAGCCTGAATGATGTAGCAGGGTCATCACCCCAAGTCTGGCAATTCAGCCTGTCCAAAAAAGAAGATGCCGCTGCCTTAAAAACCTTATTGCACAAAGATGGAATTCAACAGCTGCTGATTTTACGCCAGCCGGGCAGTGAAGCCGAGCATGAACTGTTGCTGATGTCATTGTTCAGTCAAAGTGATCTGAAATTTAATATCGTGAACAAGGCGCCGATTTTTTTAATGCCACAACAAGGGCTGTTATACCTCGGCAATGCAGAAGGGCTGGCTGCCATACCTGAATTAAGCCATAAACGGATGTATACCGTGGCCAATGCGATCAGCGAGCAGCATAGACCCCCGAAAGGGATCAAGTTCTGTGATGTTCCGGTACTTTATCTGGCTGACTGGCCAGATGTTGTACAGGCCTATGCCAAAGAGCCGATAGATATGTCCTATCAGCGGCTGATTGCCTTCGGGGGAGATGCCTGGCAGATTACCCAGCAGTACCTGTCACAACCACATTTACAGCATATTGAATTTCAGGGTAGAACTGGCCGGATTGAAATCACGGACCATAGTATTCAGCGTAGTCCACAATGTTTTCAGTATAGTGGCACAGGCGTCAAGCTACTATGAGCGAAAGAGGAATGCTACGACAGCAACTAGGTGCATGGGCAGAGCAGCAAGCGGCCCAATTGATGCAAAACCATGGATTTCAGTTCCTGACAGCCAATTATCACAGTCGCTATGGCGAGCTGGATCTGATTCTGGTACGTGATCAGGAGCTGGTCTTTGTGGAAGTCAAGGCACGTGCACAAACTGGATACGCACAAGCCATTGAATCGGTTTCCAGAGCGAAACAGGGCAAGATGCTCAAGACAGCCATGTGTTTTATTCAGAAAAATCCACAATTTGCACACTATTACTATCGTTTTGACGTGATTTGTTTTGATTTTAAACAGCAATTTGCAAAAACCCTACAGCATGACTTTTCGCAATACCCTTATGATCTGGAATGGATTGAAAATGCTTTTACTTTTGATCAAGAGTTTATTAACCTTTAAACAAAATAAGATCTAAAGATGCTTATATTTGCTTCAAGATCGTTGTAAAGTTCAAGCAGAATTGCCATGATCTGAGCTTGGAAAAGATGATTAGATTGAAAAGACGTAATAAAATGAAGGAGTCTTGCTGAGTGGTTAAGCGTATTGCAATAACAATGCTGTGTGTCGCAAGTTTATCAGGTTGTGCCAGTTTTATTTCCAGCGGCACAGGTACGGCTCCTGTCGGAACTGAAAGTGGGGCGCGTACCTTGGGGCAGGTATTTATTGATTCCTCGATTGTCCGTACTGCAAAAATTAATCTTTATAAACTGGACTCGCGCTTTAAGCAGGCCCGGGTCAATATTGAAAGTTTTCATGGCAATGTCCTGCTGACCGGTCAGGTGCCAGATGCCCATCTGAAACAATTGGCCGAAGACAATGTCAAATCCATGAGTGATGTGAAGGCAGTTCATAATTTTATTACTGTCGGTAATCAGATCAGCTATAGCACTATCATGCAGGATACTGCGGTGACTGCAAATACCCGCGGTTTAATTATGAAGGCGCCTGTAGTTGCAGATAGCAAGGTGCATGTTCATACTGAAGATGGCATATTGTATGTGATGGGACGTTTAAACAGTGCCGAGATTACTGACCTGAATCAGGTGTTACAGCAGGTAGGCAATGTTACTAAAATCGTGACCCTGATCGATAATGTTGAGCAATCCTCAAGTCTGGCCAGTCAGAATTTTGCTGCACCGGCATATGCACAGCCAGGTATTGAACAGACACCGGTTGCCATTGATCCTGATACGGTTGAACCGACCTATGAACCATAAGGTCGGCCAGTTTAAAACCCAAATCTCACAGCGTATTCTGCAGTTTCAGCAACATTATCAAGATTTCCGGTTATACGATTTTGGCAGTTATGCTTTAAATCGTTTAACCCCGAAACAGGGTTATATGGTCGAAACCCAATTGGCCTATGGTCTGAAATCCCGACAACGCTTTGACCTGTTTCGAAGTCATCAGCCTTTGCCCCATCGTCCCCTGATTGTGTTTGTACATGGCGGTGCATGGTTGCATGGCGATAAAAAGGATTACCAGTTTATTGGCGAGTCCTTTGCCAAAGAAGGTTATGATGTAGTGGTGATGAATTATCATCTGGCACCACAGCATATTTTCCCCACCTATATTCATGATCTGCATTTGTTGCTAAATCATTTGCAGCAGTCGGCTGAGCAGTTGAAGATCTGTGCTGAAAATCTGGTCTTGATGGGACATTCTGCCGGCGCATTCAATGTGATGTCTGCCTTGTATCATCCGCAATCTGCCACTATTGATCATAATCAAATCCGGGCGATTATTGGTCTGGCAGGGCCTTATCATTTTGATTATAAAAATGATCCGATCTGTGCAGGTGCATTTGATCAGGCAGTACCTTATCAGCAGGTCATGCCTTATTATTTTGTTAGAAATAGCTCAACCCGGCATTATCTGTTTATTGCCGAAAAAGACAAGATTGTCGGGCATTTCAATAGCCATGATTTGGTCCGCGTACTGAAAGAGAAGGGCAATCATAGCCATTTGATTCACATTCCGAAACTTGGCCATATTACGATCGTGGGTTCACTCTCCAGTTTGTTTAGCCGCTTTTTCCAGACCAAGTCTCAGGTGCTTTGGGCGCTCGAAGATGCATTTAAATCCTGAGCTGATAGCTGGATAACCCTGTAGCAACACATAAAAAAAAGAACCTAGGGCGATTATCCACTGGGTTCTTTTTTTAAGCCTTGAAAAATTTACTTTTAAGTACAGGCTTATAGCCAGGTTTTAGTGTCGTCTGCGACGGGCGTGCCTTGAGTCACATGCATTATCATGGCATGGGCAATACTACCTTTGAATGGAATTTCCGGCAGCTGATCGAATTTGAAGAATTGCGCATCACTAATTTCCTCTTCCTGCAGCTGTAGCTCACCGCCAGCATATTCTGCCTTGAAGGCAATCATCAGGTTGCTTGGGAAAGGCCAGGGCTGGCTGGCCAGATACTGAATATTCTTGAGCTTTAAACCGACTTCTTCCAGCGTTTCACGACGTACTGCATCTTCCAGGGTTTCACCCACTTCAACGAAACCGGCAATCAGTCCATGCATCTGGCTTTTGGTATTACGTGCATTTTTAGCCAGTAAAATCTCGTCTTTACCTCGGGTAATGATGGTAATAACGCAAGGCTGTACCCGTGGATATTGACGGTAGTTGCAGGATGGACAGACCATGGCATATTCAACAGCATGTGCTTCAGTGGCTGTGCCACAATGACTGCAAAATTTATGGTTACGACGCCATTCTAAAAGCTGTACCGCACGGCTGGCCTGTTCAAATTGCCGGGTATTCCAGAACTGTAACAGCTGACGGATGGGAAGCAGTTGCAAGCCTGGAGGAATTGGCTCATCGGGAAGGAGGTCACGGGCAATCACCTGATCACCCGTGTGGAGTAGCAAATCACTTGCTAAGGCTTCAACCCGTGGAAGTTGAAAGTGTTGATCGACCAGCAGTTGCTGTTGTTGAAAAATATAAGCAAGTGATAATTTGGACATTAGGCAACTATTTTGAGTTTTTCGCTACTGTCCAATGCTACCTGAAACATGGTCTGTAATACAGGCTGTTTGTTCTTTAAGTTATCAATCATCATGTCGGCACTGGCCAGGGTGTCTAGAGCACGATGAATTTCTTCTGGACTTAATGCAATCGACAGATCAATACGGTTTTTGATAAATTCCGCAGTTGTGACGAAAGCAGTACGAACATGTTCCGCATTCAGGAATAGCATGGCGCCGCCAATCTCGTAAAACTGTACGGGTACAGCTTCAAGGGCAGCCAAGTCCTGGTCTTGCAAGTAATTGCTGAGAATCTGGCTGGAAAGTTCAATCAGTGCCTTGGTTTCACTGAGCAAAGCAGCATGTGCTTCATCCAGACGGTCCAGGGAAATATTCATGTTATTGACGCGCAGCTGCAAACGGCTCGAAGTATGATGACGCTCCAGTACGCCAATCGAGTTCATGGCAGACAGAATGACATTCATTAACTGCTGGGCAAAACTGGCATCCTGCATCATCTCCGGCTGGCTCAGTGTAGCAGCCTGACGGGTCAGGTCATGATAGGCTTCATTCAGGTTCAACACCTTGAAGATATTGGCCAGATTATTCAGTTGAGCCTGTAATTCCTGGGTCTTTTCAGGTGTCATGCTGTGATAGTTGAACTCGATGTCATTACGAATTTGCGCCATTTCCGTGGTCACCAATTCGCTGATGGTATGCATGGTTTCAAAGTCTGGACCATATAGATGGCGACTGAAGACCTGTAATTGCATATCGGTCAGCAGGTCATCGCTCACATTCAGTTGGCTGCGGATAGACTGCGCAGTTTCATCTTCCTGACTGATACACAGGCTGAGCACATTGGCCAGATCAGCCAGCGAAGCCTTGAAACTGTCTGCCGAGCTAAAATACTGTGCCATGTTACGTTCAATGCCCACCAAGGTGCGTAGACGTGGCTCATTAATGATCAGATGCTCGATATTATTGAAGGCAACATAGACCAGATTCCAGTACTGCTTGCTGCCATCATGCTGTTCGGAAAGTCCAGCCAGATAGGCTCCTACCAGTTTGATGGCTTGCAGATCCAGTTCACTTTCTTCCTGAGTAATCAGCTTGTTCAGTGACAGCTTATACAGGCAGTGTACATATTCGGATTTTTCCAGACCTGGCGCTTGTGGCAATGCAAAGTCAGGAGTAATGCAATCCAGTAAGGATTCTACATGCTGGCCTTCAGTTGTCAGCGGTTTATCTAAAGCCAGTTCCAGGCGGTTCAGGGTATCTAGCAAAAATTGTGGAATTTTCACTTCACGCAGGCAGATGAATTCGATATAGCGTTTCAGCATGGTGGTGCCTTCACTCAAGGCAATGACATCCTGAGTATTAACCTGCGCTGGATTCCCCATGATCTTGCGCATCAGTTCTGCTGAATATTGAGCGATTTTTGCCAGACTGGACATGTCGATCAGAGCCAGAACCTGGGCGCATTGTTCAAACTGAGTTAATGCATCATCAATGCCAAAAGGTAAAGTCTGATCTTCTACCAAGGTGCTTACTGCTGATTCGACTAACTTGATCGAGTTATCAACCTCATTTTTTATTATCAGTAAGGCTGTTGGATCAAAATGTATAGAGGTTTGGTAAGACATGATCTGCACCTTTCCTGAAGTATTATCTATATATGAGCCCCGCTTCAAACTGCGGGACCTCTTTGTATTTACTATAACTGAAGAACGATAGTTTTAAACCTAAAGTATCCCCGGAAATGTAGATTTTATTTCGCGAAAAGGCAAGCAGTTCCATGTTTTTCTTCGAAATGTTTGACCCATTTCTCATGTTCCTGCAATTCCTGTTCTGATGGAAGAATCAGGGGTAAATCAATTTCAACCCTAGCCATCCCGGAGCGACTGTTCTGCTCTTCCGACTGAGACAGGGCATCAATATCAAAAGAGACCTGTCCACCGGTCATGGCCAGATAAACATCGGACAGGATTTCCGCATCGAGCAAGGCACCGTGGAAGGTACGGTCGCGTTGTGGAATCTCGTAACGGCGCACGAGTGCATCCAGTGAATTTTTCTGTCCAGGATGCTTGGACTTGGCCAGTGCCAGAGTGTCGGTGACTTCACAGACCTCGGAGAGTGCTTTAAAACCTGCGCGTTTGAATTCCATATCCAGGAAGTTCATATCGAAGGCCGCGTTATGCGCAATGATTTCCGCACCGTGCAAATAGTCAAACAGCACCTGGGAAATTTCTTCAAACAGCGGTTTGTCTTGCAGGAATTCATCGGTAATACCGTGGACATTGACAGAATCACCGACCGGTTTTTTCGGATTAATATAGATATGAATCGAGCTTCCGGTAAGCTTCCGGTTAATCATCTCAAGGGCACCCACTTCAATGATCCGGTCACCATCCTGATAATAAAAACCGGTGGTTTCCGTATCCAGAATCAATTGACGTGGGCCATGTAGCTGTAACTTGGCCGGCGTAATCACAATTTGCGGATGTAATTGAGCCGCGGCAGATGCGTCTGAAGATGAAGTATCTTCATTGCTGTCCGCTGCTAAAACTTCAGTCTGTACAATTTCTTCAACAGTCACTTCGATGATGTCTTCGGACAGCTCTTCCAGTTCTTCTTCACTCTCGGCCAGATCCAGACCGAAAGGATCATCTAGCAGCCAGTCTGGTTCAGATTTTTTTTTATCTTCAGAAATTGAAGGGCTTTGCTTGGATTTTTTCAGGGTTTCATCGGCACCCAGATTGGCTAACTGATCGGCCATTTCATTACCTGGGTGCCCAGCATGGCCTTTAACCCAGTGCCATTCAATTTCTCGTCCCTGACAGACTGCATCCAGTTTTTGCCACAGGTCAGGATTTTTGACGTCTTTCCAGTTTTTCCTCTTCCAGCCATGAATCCATTCGGTAATACCTTGTTTGACATAGTTGGAGTCGGTATAGATCACCAGTTTGTCTTGCTTGTCACAAAACAGAATGCCCTCAATGGCAGCCGTCAGTTCCATGCGGTTGTTGGTGGTATGGTCTTCACCACCATATATTTTGTATTCTTGCTGTTCATTCACAATATATGCCCCCCAACCACCTAAACCCGGGTTGCCGCGGCAGGCGCCATCAACATAAAGTGTGATAGTGTGTGACATAAATTAAATCCGATCAAAATGGAACAAACTGGAAGGGTTATTGTATAGCGCAAATGCAGTCGATCAATCTATATGTTCCGGATTTTTTAATTTCTTGTAACATTTAACGTGAAATCGCGGTAAATTATTGCCTTGTGTCTTCGACATGCTTCACTACAATGGCATATCTAAAAAATAAATTTATATACGAGTTGTTTGGATTTCTTTATGTATAAACCAACCACAAACTTGTGGCAGCCGACATTACCGACTTTCTTGAAATTTTCTGTACTGGGAGCTGCACTTGCGTCTCTGGGACTGACGGGCTGTTCGTCTACACATAATGCGAACCAAACAGCAAAAAGCAAGCAGGTTGGATCTCAATATCTGGATGGCAGCAGTCTGGATGGACTGGAAGATTTACTTTCTGCAACAGATATGCGTGCAGTTGAGGGTGACCGTTTACAGATTCTGAAACATGGTGATGTCTGGAAGCGCATGACTGTAGGTTTCAAGATGAATTTAAGTGTCTGGAATCCACGGATTGATGCACAGCGCGGCTGGTTTATTTCGCGTCAGCCTTATCTGGACCGCTTAAGTGCCCGTGCATCACGCTATTTGTATTATACGGTAAAAGAAGCAGAACGCCGTGGCATGCCGACCGAGTTGGCGCTGTTACCGATTATTGAAAGTTCCTATGACCCGGCAGCGACCAGTAGTGCGGCAGCGGCAGGTTTATGGCAGTTTATTCCAAGTACCGGCCGTATTTATGGTTTAAAGCAGACCCCTTTATACGATGGTCGTCGTGATGTCGTGGAATCGACCCGTGCAGCCTATGAGTTTTTGGGCAGTCTGTATAATCAGTTTGGTTCTTGGGAATTGGCACTTGCTTCTTATAATGCCGGCCCAGGCCGTATCCAGCAGGCGATTAACCGCAACAAAGCTGCAGGTCTGCCTACCGATTATTGGTCATTGAAATTGCCACAAGAAACCATGAGCTATGTGCCACGTTTCTTGGCAGTTGCACAGATTATTAAAAATCCAGGCAGCTATGGGGTGAGCTTGCCACCGATTGCCAACCGTCCGCATTTCCGTGAAGTACCGGTCGGTGTTGCCAGTTTAAATGAAATTGCAGCCATCACTGGTCTAAGCCGTGCAGAACTGTATCAATTAAACCCGGGTCATCGTGGTGATCATATTGATCCTTCCAGTCCACGTCGTATTCTGATTCCTGCTGACCTAAGTCCTTCAGTGGATGAGAAGCTGAAAAAACTATCCGGCTCAGGCGGTTTATGGGCGAGTAACACGAGCAGCCTGCCTAGAAATACGACGACAGTGGTGCCCAGCAGAGCTGCACCGCCAGAATTAAATACGAAAACGATTACACCTTCTAAACAGACTCCGCCAGCAGTTGCTAGTAATCAGCCAGCAACGACCGTTGCCAAAACGACAACTCCGGCAAGAAATGTCACGACTGCACCCGTGGTAACAGCTGCTGTAAGTACGACGACCACAGCACATACTGTGACCCAGACCACGAAAAAGATTTCGACGCCTAAAGGCTCATCTGCTTTAGCCAGTTTTGCGGCACAAAGTGATTTGCCAATTCCAAGTGCGCCGCGTATTCCGGTAGCTGTAACACCTGCAGCGCCAGCGAAACAAATTCAGGTCGAACCACCGATTTCTGTAGCTGAGCGTCAACAAGTTCAGCAGGCGGTCATCGCACAGGATATTCAGAAAACTGTAGATGAAATTCTGCAGCCTGTTGCAACACCGGCAGAACAGGCCGAAGTGGTTGAAGAGCTGAAAGCATTGGCGCCGGCTGGCACAGAAATTGTTGATCCTTATGACGGTAAAATCAAGCTGACTGCCATTCAAACCAGCCTGTCTGTGGCCGAGCAGCAAGGCAAGGAACTGACCAAAGGCTTCTCTTATCCAAAAGAGGTTGCTGAAAATACCACCGCAAACTCTGTTGAAGCCAAGCTAAATCAGGGCAAAAATTTCGTCAAGACGGATTCTGAAGTGGTAGTGGTCGCTCCAAAAGGCAAACGCAGTACCTATAAGGTCGTAGCAGGCGATAATCTGGCTTTGATTGCAGCTAAAAATGGGGTGAACTGGCGTGATGTGGCAAAATGGAACCAGATTGATCCAAATTCTCCGCTATATGTGGGCACCACCATTTATCTGTATGATGCCAAACCTGTACAGGAAGCAACTGCAACCAAAGAAAAACCGGAAAACTATGTGGTTCAGGCCAATGATTCCCTAACCAGCGTAGCGAATCAGTTTGGTTTTAGTGTGAAACAACTGGCTGATTTTAATGGACTGAGTACCAATAGCGGTCTGTTTGTTGGGCAAAAGCTGTCATTGAAAGATACAGGGCAATCCAAAGCCAAAGCTGAAGAGATTAAAAAAGCTGAAACTGCCAAGGTTCAGACCAAATCCTATACAGTGAAACGGGGTGAGTATCTGAAACTGATTGCCGATCGTTACGGGCTTTCAAATGCTGAACTGGCATCTTTGACTTCAGGTCTGACTGCCGGTAGCAGTCTGATGGTGGGTCAGAAAATCAATGTACCACTTCAGGAAGTTGAAGGGCTAACGGCATCTAGCCAGAAAACTGAGCAGAAGTTTGAAAATGTCAAAGTCGATCAGACTGCGACTGAAAACTATCAGGTCAAACGCGGTGAAACCCTATATAGCATTGCCAGTCAAAGCAAGCTGAGTGTCTCTGAACTGGCTGCACTGAATGGGTTGTCTGCCAATAGTGGTTTACGTATAGGTCAGACCATCAAGATTCCAGCCGGTAGTCAAATCCCTGAAACCTATACGGTTCAAGCGGGTGATACGCTGACCGGCATTGCCGCAAAATACAATCTGTCAATGGACCAGGTGGCGAGCCTGAATGGCATGTCACGTAATGCCGGCTTGCGTGTAGGACAGCGCCTGAAACTAAGTGGTGAAGTCGCAGAACCGGTACGGGAAGTGGTTGCTGAAACTCCGACGAAGAATGCAAAATCGGATTCGCATGTGGTGAAATCAGGTGAAACCTTAAGCTCTATTGCGCGTCAGTATCATTTACAACTGAAATATCTGGCAGATTTAAACGGCCTGAATACCAATAGCACAGTGCGTATCGGTCAGCGTTTAAAAATTGAGGGTGACTTTCCGGTAGATAAAAAAGTTGAAGATGTGAAAGTGGCAGCTAAGCCTGTAGCTTCTAAGGCAACTGAATCCTATACAGTAAAATCAGGTGAATCCCTGAATGCAATTGCCAGCCGTTTAGGCATAAGCGTGACCGACCTGGCTCAGTTAAATAATCTGAGTCCACGCGCAGGATTGCGTGTCAGTCAAACCATTCAGATTCCAAAACTGGTGACGGATTATAAAGTCAAACGCGGTGATACCTTAATCGGTCTGGCCTCACGTTATGGTCTGAACAGCAATGAACTGGCGGAAATGAATGATCTCAAACCGAATACACAATTGCGTATTGGTGATGTGATTAAAGTGCCGAATTAATGAATGAATCATGAGATTCGCGCATTTATTTAAAACTTTCAGGTTGATCTGGCTAGCCCCGCTGCTCGTGAGTAGCAGTTGGGCAGCCCTGATTACCACCCCATATATCGCGCTATATAACCAGCCGAAATATGCCCAAGCCAAATCCCTGCCTTATGCCAATCCGCAAGCGCCGAAAGGCGGTACGCTGATTCTGGCAGCTGATGGCAGTTTCGATAATTTGAACAGCATGAATGGCAAGGGTAATGTCACTGAGGGGATCAACTATATTTTTGACAGTTTGCTGTCCAAGTCACTAGATGAGCCCGGTGTGTACTATCCCTTGCTGGCAGAAAAAGTCAGTTTTGACCCCAAGAAAACCGCGTTTATTATTTTTCATTTAAATCCGAAAGCACGGTTTAGCAATGGCCAGCCGGTAACTGCACAAGATGTTAAATACAGTTTTAAGTTGTTTCAGACCCAGTCCAATTTTGGCCTGCAGATGTATCTGGCTGATTTAAACCGGCTGGAAGTCCTGTCACCTTTACAGGTCAAAATGCATTTTAAATCCGGACATAATCCGGAAATGGCGATGATTGTCGCGCAGATGCCCATTTATTCTAAACAGGAATGGCAAAAACGTAATTTTAAAGAATTGACGTTGAAACCGATACTGGGTTCAGGGCCTTATGTCATTGAATACATAGATGCTGGACGTAGTATTAGCTACAAACGCAATCCCCGATACTGGGGCAAAGACTTGATGGTCAACCGCGGACGTTATAATTTTGACCGGATCAAGTATCGTTATTATCGTAGTCCTGAAATCAAGTTCGAAGCTTTCAAGTCGGGCCAATTTACTTTGCATGAGGAAAGACAGGTCAACCGCTGGGTGAAAGACTACCAGTTTCCCGCCGTTCGGCAAGGACAGGTGCAGCGTTACCGCTTTCAGCATCACAACCCGATTCCGACCCAGAGTCTGATATTCAATACCCGCCGCCAGCCTTTTGCCGATATCCGTTTCCGCCAAGCCTTGAGTTTTGCCTATGACTTTGAATGGCTGAATAAAGCCATGTTCTATGGTGAATATCAGCGCCTGAACAGCTTTTTTTCCAATAGCGAGCTTGCATCTCATGGACGGCCAAGTGTTCAAGAACTGCACATTTTAAAACCCCATTTAAAGCAGCTTGATCCGGTTCAACGTCAGGCTGTACTGCAGGACTGGAAATATCCTCAGTCAGATGCCTCCGGTTTTAACCGGAACAATGTGTTAAAAGCCCGTCAATTGCTATTAAAGGCAGGCTATCGTTATCAACAGGGAAAGCTGATCAATGCTGCGGATCAACCGGTACAGATTGAATTCCTGTTGCATCAGGCGGAACAGCAGCGTGATCTGATGCCATATCTACGTCATTTAAAACGCTTGGGTATTCAGGCCAGTATTCGTATGGTAGAAACCGTGCAATATTATGAACGGCTGCGGAATTATCAGTTTGATATGATTGTCGATACCATGCCGCAATCCCTGACACCGGGGCAGGAGCAGAAACAGTTCTGGGGCAGTCAGGCCGCCACGCAGCCAGGTAATTATAATTATGCTGGCATTCGAAATCCGGCCATTGATGGAGTCATTCAGCAGGTAACTCAGGCTCAAAACCGTGAACAGCTGGTGAATAGTACCCGAGCATTAGACCGTTTACTGCGTGCAGGCTATTATCATATTCTGACTTATGGTACGGGCGAATACTGGTATGCTTACTGGAATATGTATCAGCAGCCGCAACGAAAACCTAAACTCTCTACCGGGATTGATTACTGGTGGGTCGATGCGGCAAAGGCCAGACATGTGGCTGATTATTTCAAACAGCATTAAGCTCCAAGCCTATCAGGGAGTGCCATGAGCACTTATATTCTCAAACGTCTGTTGCTGATGATTCCAACCTTGCTGATCATTTTGCTGATCAATTTCATGGTGATCCAGCTGGCACCCGGTGGTCCGGTGGAGCAGGCGATTTATCAGGCGCAACAGATTAATGGTTTGGCGCATACCGGATTGCAGTATCAGGGAAAGCAAGGCCTCACACCGGAGATGCTTGAGCAGATCAATATCCAGTACGGCTTTGACCAACCGCTGCATATCCGCTTTTGGGAAATGGTAACGCGTTATGCGCAGTTTGATCTGGGGCAGAGTTTTTTCAAAGACAAACCTGTGACTGAGCTCATCTGGGAAAAATTGCCAGTATCGCTTTCTTTAGGCCTGTGGAGTACTTTGCTGATTTATCTGGTCTCCATTCCTTTAGGTATCAGAAAAGCCCGAAAACATGGTAGTCTGTTTGATCAGACTACCTCTCTAGTGTTGGCCGTGGGCTATGCCATTCCAGCCTTTATTTTTGCCATTTTACTCATCGTATTTTTTGCTGGCGGGTCTTATCTGCACTGGTTTCCCTTGCAGGGCATTCGCTCTGAAAATTTTGCAGAACTCTCATTCTTTGCGAAAATTCAGGATTATTTCTGGCATATGGCCTTGCCGCTGTTGGCCATGGTGCTTGGTGGATTTGCCAGTTTAACTTATCTGGTGAAATTTTCTTTTGTGGAAGAGCTGAGCAAACAATATGTCCTGGCTGCGCGGGCCAAAGGTTTAACTGAACATGCAGTACTGTATCGGCATGTATTCCGGAATGCCATTTTAGTGCTTATCGCAGGTTTGCCCGAAGTTCTGATCGGGGTGTTTTTCGTGGGCAACCTGTTCATCGAGATTATCTTTAATCTGGATGGGTTAGGCGTTTTAGGTTTTGAGGCGATTATCCAGCGTGACTATCCGGTGATTTTTGGTACTTTGTTTATCTTTACCTTGCTCGGCCTGCTGCTGCGTTTACTCAGCGATTTGCTGTATCAACTGATTGATCCAAGGATTCATTTCAGTTCACGTCGAGGATCACCATAATGTCTTCCTTGATGCAAGCACGCTGGCAACGTTTTAAGCAGCATAAGCTGGGCTTTAGCTGCTTTATTATTTTCAGTGCTATTTTCATCATTTCCTTGGGTGCAGAACTGATTGCTAACGATAAGCCCTTACTGGTGAAATATGATCATGCTTTTTATCTGCCCATCCTGAAATCCTATCCGGAAACCACGTTTGGTGGAGTATTTGAGACAGAAGCAGAATATAAAGATCCGGCTGTGCAGCAACTGATTGCAGAAAAAGGCTGGGCGATCTGGCCCATCATTCCGTTTTCCTATCAAACGCCAAATTTTGAACTGGCTAAACCAGTGCCTTCGCCCCCGAGTGCGCAAAACTGGCTGGGAACAGATGACCAGGGCCGTGACGTTCTGGCACGGATTCTATATGGCTTAAGGATTTCATTACTGTTTGGTTTTGCTCTGACTTTATTGTCTGCAGCGTTGGGAATTTTAGCAGGGGCAATTCAGGGTTATTATGGTGGATGGATTGACCTGATCGGGCAACGCATACTCGAAGTCTGGAGCGGTTTGCCGATGCTGTTTATGGTGATGGTACTGGTCAGTCTGTTTACCCCGAGTATTTACTGGCTATTTCTGATCATGCTGTTATTTGGCTGGACCACACTGGTGAGTATGGTGCGCGCTGAGTTTTTGCGCGCCAGAAATCTGGAATATGTCTGGGCAGCAAAAAGTATCGGGGCCGGGGATGGACGGATCATGTTCAAACATATTCTCCCCAATGTGATAGGTTCTAGCCTGTCACAGTTACCTTTTATGCTAACCGCCAATATTACTGCACTGACAGCGCTGGATTTTTTAGGGTATGGTTTGCCACCCGATTCGGCATCCCTAGGGGAACTCTTGCTTCAGGCCAAAAACAACTTAAATGCGCCGTGGCTGGCATTGTCGGGATTCTTTAGTTTGGCGATTGTACTGAGTTTGCTGATCTATATGGGAGAAGCGGTACGGGATGCTTTTGATCCAAGAAACTAAATCACAAAAATCTTTAACTATGAAAAAATAAGCAGATAAAAATTGTGTAAATTTGACAAGACTGATTGTCAATTGTTCTGGCTTACGTTATAAACGAGTACAAAATAAAAGTAACGTATCAGGACAGATCATGACTCAATTGGCCGATTCCATTCAAATTCGCAATATCACTTTTAAAAACCGCATCATTAAAGGTGCCATGAGTGAAGCACTGGCCAATGATGCCGGCCAACCCAATCAGGCGCATTTCAAGTTGTATGAAGCATGGGCCGAAGGTGGCTTGGGTTGTGCTATTACGGGTAATGTCATGGTGGATTATCGTGCCAAGAATGAACCGGGCGTCGTAGTGGTAGAAACAGAACGCGATCTGGCGCAGCTCAAAGTCTGGGCCGACGTAGGCAAACAGCATGGCATGGTACAACTGGTCCAGTTGTCGCACCCGGGCCGCCAGTGTCCCAAAGGCCTGAATAAAGAAACGGTTGCACCGTCCGTAGTCCCATTTAGTCCGGCTTTGGCAATGAGCTTTGGAACCCCACGGGAACTGCGTGAAGATGAAATCCTGGATATTATCCAGCGCTTTGCCACTTCGGCTGCCATCTGTGAAAAAGCAGGATTTGAGGGGGTGCAGTTGCATGGGGCACATGGTTATCTGATTAGCCAATTTCTGTCACCGCTGACCAATAAGCGTCAGGATCAATGGGGGGGTAGTATTGAGAATCGTACCCGTTTCTTGCTGCAAACCTATCAGGCTGTTCGTGCTGCGACTTCGGAAAATTTTATTATTTCGGTTAAGCTGAATTCAGCTGATTTCCAGCGCGGTGGTATTAGCGAAGAAGATGTCATCTATGTCTTTAAGGCGATGGACGCTGCAGGCATCGATATCATTGAAGTGTCAGGTGGTAGCTATGAAGCACCTGCGATGGCCGGCGTGAAAGCAGAAAAGCGCAAGGCCTCGACCATAGCCCGTGAAGCCTATTTCCTGGATTTTGCCGAAAAAATCCGTCAGGAAGTGAAGTGCCATATCATGGTCACTGGTGGATTCCGAACAGTTGAAGGCATGAATGCCGCGCTTGACAGTGGTGCTTGTGATTTTATCGGGATTGCACGTCCCTTTGCGGTAGAACCTGACTTGGGCAATCGTCTGGTTGCAGGGCAGGATGTACGTTATGCAGTTGAGAAAATTAAAACCGGTATTCCAATGGTCGACAAGATGGCGATTATGGAAATCATCTGGTATGCCGCGCAGTTTAAGGAAATTGCCAAAGGCAAGCAGCCTAATCCAAAGCTGTCACCACTAAAAGTCTTTTTGCAGTATCTGAAAGGCAATGTCAAAGCGGTGATCAAGGGACAATTAAACTCACGAAAATCGGCTTAATTTATATTAAAAAAACCGGACACTGCAAATGTCCGGTTTTTTTAATTTCTGGCACTTAGGAGTGCTTTAGGAATAATGCATCGCCTGGGTCTGGAAAGGAAATAATAACTGGCTTAACTGACGAGTCGCCCATAAGCCTATTTCGGTGTGGTGCATATGTGGCGCAGTATAAGGAATCAGTAAATCAATTTTCTGTTCCACACCTTCACAGCGCATGAAGCGGCTTTTTAACTGATTCAAGCGCTGCTGGTCCATGCGGCTCATGGCAGGTTCAATTTTTGCCTGTGATGGGACTGTACTACGTGAGGACAGGCGAGTTGCCAAGCCTGCACCCTGAATCCAGTCTTTAATAATCTGTTTTTCGGTCGCATTAAAGACCCCAAACATTTTACCTTCCGGATGATCTATCATTTTCCAGAAACGGCTTTGTTCTACTGGCGTATCTTTCACGATCCAGCCTTTGTCAATCATGACCTGCAAAAACTCGCTAATCTGGGCAGGATCGGATAACCAGTCATTAATGGTCTTGCCACTAAACTGGCATTTCTGATTATGAATATATTGACCAATCAGCGCTTTATTCTGGAACACTTTTAAAGCCATCTGCTCAATGTCCAGTTTCTTGATGATTTGGGAAGAACTTCTACCAAGGTCATTTAGAACATAGCCTTTTTTAATCAGATCCAGATAAGCTTGTGAATCTTCAGCATGATTAAAATGCTGGATAAATGCTTGCAGAGATTTCTGCGCATGACCATTGTGAGCATTATCAATAGTAATGTGCACATTGAAATAATGCGGATCGATACCCAGTTCAGCCAGTTCATAATTGGTGATTAACAGATGCAGCGGTAACTGTTCATAACCGAGATTAAAACCAATGACCAGAGGTAGATATTTGGCCGGGGCATAAGCCAGTGCCAACTGTACTGCAGCCTGTTCATAGTAACTGTCATCCAAATGCTGGGCATAACTGTTCAGCTCATAATGACTCAACAGGTCCTGATACATGGTGACATGGTTGGCACGCGGATGCCCTAGGCCGAGTTCTTCCAGATAGATGTAAATCAAATCTTTTAGCTCGGGCTGATTGCAATTCGGTACGGTCGAATATAACCAGGCACCATCGACCAGTTTGACTGGTGCTACTTTCGCAAGGAATTCGAAAGAATGGGAAACCGTCGGAAAATATTCCCGGGCTTGGTGCTGTTTCCGGCGGTTGACATAGGCCTGGAAAGTCGCACAAACCTGATGATGTTGTTCTAGAAGATGCTGTTCAACCTGTGCAGGCTGATCTAACCATCCGAGAGTATCAATCTTTAAATTTTTAATCAGATCGCTCAAATAAGATTCGGCTTGTTCGGTTTTGGCATATATCGAAATTTCAGTATCTTGAAAAAAGTCGACCCAATCCTTAAAGCTTTTAAATTGAAAATTATGATTTTTATTCGGCGATAAAGGTAAACTTAACTCTGTGCTGAAGAACATAATCTGATCCTTGCAGATTTCTTTTATTTACCTTAACGTGAGCTCTAAAATCAGGGTGTTGAATTTTTGTTCTAATTTATTGATGTATTGCTTTAAATGAAAATGAACGGATATTTCTGTGCATAGAAATGTAAAAAAATACAAATAATAAAATTAAGAATGGGTTGGCATTCAGGAAAGTAACCACAGAATTTGAACGAGCGGTAAAAATAGAATTGAGGTTTCTAAGTGATAAAAAAAAGCCCAGGTCGCAATGCCTGAGCTTTTTTGTGAGAAGATCATTTATAAGATAATCATCTCGAATATGGCGTCCCTACGGGGATTCGAACCCCGGTTACCGCCGTGAAAGGGCGATGTCCTAGGCCTCTAGACGATAGGGACAGTACAGAAGATAAATTTTAAAACCCTTACTTTTAGCTGGAAGTAATGGCGTCCCTACGGGGATTCGAACCCCGGTTACCGCCGTGAAAGGGCGATGTCCTAGGCCTCTAGACGATAGGGACTTAATAAAATGTACTTCTGAAAATTGGCGTCCCTACGGGGATTCGAACCCCGGTTACCGCCGTGAAAGGGCGATGTCCTAGGCCTCTAGACGATAGGGACGTTTCAGAGGTGGGCGTATAATAGGGTGAAAACAGGGGGGTGTCAAACGCATTTCCATAAAAAAAATGATTTTACGGGTTGAGTGCGTAAATTTAAAACAATCTTGTTGAAATAGAGGAAAATTACCTGAATTAAGCTGGATTTTTAAGCAATTCCAGCATGGCAGTTAATACTTTCGGATGCTGTAAATAACCTTCAACGTCATGTGGGCGTTCCACAAAAGTACGAATTTCCTGATTGATAATGTTAGGTTGAAAGTTAAAAGGGCTTTTTGAGAGTGGAAATGCAGTGAGAAAATCATCAGGTGAATAAAAATTTATCCAATCGCCTGAAATGGCAGCAGGTCGTGTGATCGGTTGCTGGAGATGGGCTTGGATGACCCGAAATGCCAGTGGTGATCCGAGGGTAATAAAACGTTTAATATTTAGTTCCGGGTGCTCAATCAAATAATTATAGGCAATCACGGTGCCAAGCGAATGTGCCACTACAATCTGTGGTTTGCTGCTATATAGTTGATGATGAATGCGAAGGTGAACTTCCTGCATAAACTCTGGATTGGCCAAGTAAAGATAAGTTTCCTGTAAAAATTTTTGCAACAAACTGGCATGCAAGCGGGGAAAATAATTAAGGAGTATCACAAAATCGCGTAAAGCAATATCCTTGCTTAACGCTGTGATGAACCTCAGTTTCTGGTTGAACTTGAGTGCATCATCAAGGTTCAATTGTGGGACGTCACAAATTTGATTGATACGCTGATCTACAGGTGGCGTGGGTTGCCGCTGAACTGGATGCAGGAAGGGAAAATGCGGCCACTGCTGTGGCATTAAAATATTTCCACTAAGCAGATTACGCAAATGATGCTGAGAGAGTAAATCTCCATAAAAAGGGATGCGGATATGCCGTTTTAAATAAGTGAAACGAGCTTGCTGGTGCGAATTTTTGCGCAGGCCTTTTTTGAGAAGATGCAGCCAGTGTTGCCGTAATGAAGTAGCTGTATAATCTTGCTTGTTCATGCCATGAATAAAAACAATTTTCATCGATGCCTTACTGAGACCGACAGTTTTATACCCATAGTATAAAAATCTTGCCTCAGCTGAACCGGCGCTTCTTGTAGTATTAATGTTTTAAATTTTTTTGATAAAACAAGGATTAACAGACATATGTATATTTATGGGAACAGATAAAAGCAAAGCAGGAAATGTATAGATTTGAATTAAAGATATATTGACAAAAAGAGCAGCCGGAGCTGCTCTTTTATGTGCTTTAAGATTTAAGCTTTATTGTGATAGAACTTGTAGTAACTTGCATAACATAACGCGATAAATATCAGACAGCCTATGAAGCTGATCCGCATTGATGGATCAAAGACCATACTGATACAGGTAATAAAACAGAACACAAAGCCCAGGATTGGCACAATCGGGAACAATGGTGCAGCGAAGCCCAGTTCTTTGGCAGTATGACCTTGTTTATACCACTGACGACGGAAGTTGAACTGGCTTAAGCAGATACTCATCCAGACCACCACCATGGTAAACGCCGCGACGCCCAGCAAGTTGGTAAAGATAGTCTCTGGCGCAAACTGTTCAGACAATAAACCTGGCAATGCACCCAGCATAGTTACCATGACTGCAATATACGGTACACCGCGAGCATTGAGTCTTGAGAATATTGCAGGCAACTGTTTGCTATATGACAATGACCACATCATACGTGAAGCAGCAAACAGGCCCGAGTTGGCAGCAGACAGCAATGCAGTGATAATCACAAAACGGATGATATCTTCAGCATAAGGAATACCAATATGCTGAAATACTGTTACGAATGGACTGCTACTTACGCCTTCCGCAGCTAAGCCCGCTTCCTGATGCGGAAGTAAAGCTGTTACCACAATAATCGTACCTACAAAGAAAATTAATAAGCGGAAAATCGCAGTATTAATCGCTTTAGGAACATTTTTGGCAGGGTTTTCAGTCTCACCCGCAGCCACACCAATCAACTCGGTGCCAGAGAAGGCGAAGTTCACAATCAGCATCGTCGCAAAAATCGGGAACAGACCTTCAGGGAACCAGCCCTGTGCAGTCAGATTGGTAAATAAAGGAGCGGCTTCATATCCCTGATAGCCCAAAACACCAAATATGGCCAATAGGCCTAAAAGAATAAAAGCAACAACCGTGACCACTTTGACCAGTGCCAGCCAGAATTCGGATTCGGCAAACCAGCGGGTTGAAATCATATTTAGACTAAATACGAATACACCAAAGATAATGGTCCATAACCACATGGAAATATCCGGGAACCATTCCTGCATCAGCAAGGCAGCTGCAGTAAATTCAGTTCCGAGAGTGACCGACCACGTCAGCCAGTATAACCAGGTGATGGTATAGCCTGTACCTGGTCCGATATAACGTTTGGCATAAGCGCCAAATGAACCAGATTCTGGCATGTAGACGGCAAGTTCGCCCAAACATAGCATCACCATGTACGCGATAATACCGCCCAGGAGATAAGCGAGAATGGCACCTACAGGCCCCGTTTGTGCAATGACTTCACCCGACCCTAAAAATAGGCCTGTTCCGATTGCGCCACCCAGCGAAATCATGACCAGATGTCGTGTACTCATAGCGCGTTTTAAAGGCGCAGAATTGCCCTGATGCGTAGCATCATTCGGAGATGAGTGCATAGGAAATAAGAAATACTTCAAAGGAATGAAGCGAGCTATTGTAGTGAAAAACTACAAATCTGCAATCGAATAATAGTAATTTCGAATAAGGTCTGATCGTATGAGATCAATAGATGGCGTCCCTACGGGGATTCGAACCCCGGTTACCGCCGTGAAAGGGCGATGTCCTAGGCCTCTAGACGATAGGGACGTTGCGAGGTGATGCGTATATTAAGGATTAAGCCGGGTTTTGTCAAAAGGGTTTTTGCTAAAATTCATTTAACAGTTTAAACATTAGGCAAAACAAAAACTTTATTTTATTAAGATATTATTTTCTGAACAGATTTGCAGATTATAAAAAATAAACCCAATCGAAATTGGGTTTATTAAAGAGAGAAAAATCTCTATACCGAAGTCTAAAAATTAAGCTTTTTTATGATAGAGCCAGTAATAACTTGCATAACATGCCGCCATAAACAGTAAGCAGCCAATAAAACCGGACAGCATTTCAGGATCAGCCGCCATACTTAATCCCGTTGCGGTACAGCATACAAAACCTAAAATTGGTACAAGTGGAAACCATGGGGTACGGAATTTAAGATCAGACAGCGCATGACCAGATTTGAGCCACTGGCGACGGAAATTAAACTGGCTCCAACAAATGCTCATCCAGACAATGACCATAGTGAATGCGGCAACACCCATCAGGTTCTTAAAGATCACATCAGCACCGAACTGTTCAGACAGTAAGCCCGGTAAACCCCCAATCATGGTTACCCAAACTGCAATATAAGGCACACCTGATTTACTGACTTTGGCAAATATTCGGGGCAAATGATTTTTTGAAGAAAGTGCCCACATCATACGTGAAGCGGCATATAGGCCGGAGTTTGCAGTAGAAAGCAGGGCAGTGATAATCACAAAACGGATAAAGTCTTCTGCATAGGGAATACCCATCTGGGTAAATACCGATACAAATGGACTGCTACTCAGGCCACCATGACCACCGACTTGCAGACCTGCATCAGTATAAGATAGTAGTGAGCTGATAACGATAATGGTGCCGACAAAGAAAATAATCAGACGCCATACCGCAGCATGAATCGCCTTAGGTACATTTTTCTCGGGATTTTCAGTTTCACCTGCAGCGATTCCGATCATCTCGGTACCGTTAAAGGCAAAGTTTACGATCAGAAGGGTGGTAAATAGGGGAATCAAGCCATTCGGCAACCAGCCATGCTCGGTCAGATTGCTAAACAGTGGTGCAGATTCATAGCCTTGGAAGGGAATAAATCCAAAAATACACGCAAAACCCAGAATGATGAAAATCAATACAGTAGCGACTTTAATCATTGATAACCAGAATTCAGACTCGGCAAAGGTGCGGGTTGAACTCAGGTTGGACAACAGGACCCCGCCAGCAAAGATTAATGTCCATAACCAGATGGAAGTTTGCGGGAACCACTCCTGCATCAGAATGGCAGCGGCCGTAAATTCTGTACCCAAGGTCGCGGACCAACCCAACCAGTACATCCAGGACACCATATAGCCGGTACCCGGACCGATATAATTTGTGGCGAATGCACCAAAGGAGCCGGATACTGGCAAATGTACTGCCAGTTCACCCAGGCAGAGCATGACCATATAAGCGATCAGGCCACCAATAATATAGGCCAGTACGGCACCGAGCGGACCAGCTTGGGAAATCACTTCACCTGAGCCCATAAATAGCCCAGTACCAATCGCACCACCCAGAGAAAGCATGATCAGATGGCGTGTGCCCATGGCACGTTTTAACGACGGAGTTTGACCCTCAACAGACGAATGCTGTGAAGGTGGAGAGGGAGATTGCATAACTAAATCGAGAGAGGAGATTCAAAAGAGGTATTTTAGTTTTAATTATATGAAATATTATATAAATTGAAATTTCCCCATAAAGTTATTTTTTAATTTAAAAAATAAATCTTTGAAAAGATCTCTCAAAATTAGTGATCTGGAGTTTGATATTGCTCAGGCTGAGAGTTTTTATCTGGCGTTGTCACTGTCTCAGTCTCCGCAGTGTTGTTATCATCACGGTTGACGATATAGAGATATAGCGCGGATGGGGCTAAAATCAGTAAAACCAGTAAAATCTTTTTTAACATGACACAAAGGCACAATATGAAATCGCATTAATTATAGCCTAAGCAAATTAAAAAGAGCAGCAGCAGGTACCTATTCAGGCTCTAGAATTTAAAAGTGACATCTGCAATAAATTGGCGGCCAATTTGTGGATAGGCAACACCCGAATCCAGATAGAAATTATCACGATTCGTCACATTGTTAATCGTTAAACCTAAAATGGCTTTAAGGTCCTTATTTAAAGGAATATCATAGGTCGTCCGTACATCCCAGTAGAAGGTATTTTTGGTGGTGTATGGGGTATACATATCATATTGTTCATTATTTTTATCAGAATAACCTTTTGATATTTTCTTCATGGCATCCACTTTGCCTTGGTAACTGATGAAGTTATTAATGCTTAAAGGAATCCGGTCAAATTTAATATTCCAACCTAAACGTGTTGTCCAGGGAGTATTAAAGATTTCAGAGGGCTTATCTTCAGCATTGATCAATTTACCATCGTAGTAGATGATGGGTGTGCCGGTATAATACGCTGTGCTGTATGAGTCGAAGTTACGCTGGGTTTCAGTATAATCCGCATTTAGGCTGAATAAATGCTGTGTGCCAAATAACTTCAATGGGCTAATGTTAATCAGGCTTAAGGTATAAATATTAGATTCAGATTTGCCTTCATTATCATAAGTATAGCTAAAGCGATTGGTTGAAATGGCGGGATCTTTAACTGATTCTGTGCGGCGGATCTGGTTCTTATTTTTACGATTAACCCATTTTAGACCAATACGGCTATTTGCATATTCAGCATTGATTCCGAACATGGTTTCATCTGCATAAGGGCTATCAAGCTGCGAACGATAAGTAAAAGAACCGGCATATGCTTTTTCTTTCCAGTCGGCTGATAGGTTGTCACGTGTTTGGCGAATGATCAATAAACCTTTTTGATCTTGTAATTCATTATAAAAGGCATTTAAACCATAGTAGCGGTTCCAGCCAGTGGTAAAGGATAATTGTTCATTAGCAAAAGGTTTAAAAACAAATGAGCTACGTGGTGCAACATTATTATTTTTAGTTAAGCTGTCATAGTCTGCACGTAAGCCAAGTGTTGCAGTGAAGTATTTGTCCCATTGAATCTGATCCTGTAAAAATACATGCCAACGGTCTTGCTGTACCTCAGTTTTACCTGCCAAATAAGAGGTGCGATTTTTTAGAAACTGTCCGTCTTGGCCATTTCCTTCATCACATGCATCATATTTATGACCAGTATTTGAATAACAGCTGAGATTGGCAATATTTCCAGTCGCACTAGAATAAATGCTTGTTGTGACAGGACGTTTCCAATGAGCATTATAGTGTCCATATCCTCCGCCCATTTTGAACGTATGGGTCGTATGCTGGGTTTGAATGGGTTCAAATAATGCCTTAAGACTATATTCCAGTTTTTCTTCCTGCTGCTGAGTGCTTCCGAAGCTACCTTCAATTTGCATACCCGAGGACTTCCAGTTTTTGGTTGATGATTTCAACCAGGAAATATTATCTGTCGCACTTTTACGGTTTGCAGTCTGCGTTTGATAATTGGCTTGTTGCTCAAGTTCAACTGAATTCAATTTATTTTTTAAGTTGATATAGAAACTTTGGCTGTCTGATGTATGTGAGCTTTGGGAGTTATGAGTGGATGAAAGAAAATAGTCACCACTCGATTCCATAAATTGTGTGCCAATCTTTAAAACCGTATTGTCACTGGGAGTATAGAAAAACTCTATACCTGCATTGTTTGAACCTCGTTTTTGTTCATAAGAATCTGGGTTATCAATACTTGTTTTTAAAGGAATATCTGCACGGCGATATGAACCAAATGCATTTAAACCCAAACTTTCAGCAAGTTTGCCATATGACGTTGCACTGATCCCTTGACGTGTAAAGAAAGGTTGTTTGCTTTCACTGGTGGAATTTTCAAATTCTTCAGCTGCTTCTTTACTAGGGAAATTGATGTCTGACCAATGATCAGAAGTATAGTCATAGCTCAGGCTGCCATGAATTTTACCAATTTCGGTTTGGGGAACACAGGTTTCTGCACTGACTACGCCACCTGTGAACTCACCAAATTCGGCACCCACATTGCTATCAAGTAGGGTGATTTTACACAGCAGATCGGCATTAATTGTCACCGTTTGTGAACTTCCCATTATTTCATTCAGGGTATTACTTTTTGCGTCACTACCTGGATTAATATTGTTATTAATGCTGAGGCCATTGATCAAAAACTTATTATCGTAGGGTAGGCTGCCATTAATACTGATATCCGTCGCGTTGAGTTCGCCTTGCTGCAATCCACTACGTGCGTTTGAATCAAATTGTACATTCGGATTAACTTTTAATAATTCGGTGATGGTCTTAGAGCCATTTGGTATTTGCTGTATGTCCTCTTTATTGTAAACCGTTTTCCCCACCTCATTTTCTGTTTTAGCTTGAATCACAATGGTGGAAAACTTAACAGAAGCTTGTGATTTGACTTGTTCTGATTGATCGGATTTTTCAGCAAAAACAGTTGAACTCAATGCAGTTAAAACCGCAATAGAAAGTGGGGAATAAGCAAAACGCATGAGAGAGCTTGATTATGAGAAAGATAATGTAAGTAATTATCATTAACTTTGGTGTGGTAATCAATGAAAATGAGAATTATTTTCATTAATAAAATAATGAATGTTCATGAATTAATCAGCTTGAGGTGCTGGTACAAGATATATAAAGGAAGAGAAGAAGATAGATGGCGTCCCTACGGGGATTCGAACCCCGGTTACCGCCGTGAAAGGGCGATGTCCTAGGCCTCTAGACGATAGGGACGTTTAGAAGATGGCGGTATCTTATTGATCCGCCACCAGAGTGTCAAGCAGGTGAGGTGCGAGTTTGTTTAAAATATAGCAAAACAGTTCAGCGGTCTTCTGCGTATCATATAATGCAGAGTGAGCCTCTTTGCCATCAAACTCGATTCCGGCCTGAATACAGGATTTTGCCAGTACGGTCTGACCAAACATCACCGCACTTAAAGTCACTGTATCGAAGACAGAAAAACTATGAAACGGGTTCTGGTTTTTGGTTCCGGTACGGGCAATCGCGGCCTGAAGAAAACCTAAATCGAAATGTGCATTGTGTCCGACTAAAACCGCATGGGTACAGTTTTGCTGGCGACGTACTTCATTCACAGATTTAAAAATACGCTTAAGCGCAGTTTTTTCATCTTCAGCCATGGCGATTCGCATCGGATTAGAGGGATCGATCCCAATAAACTCCAGCGAACGGCGGTCGAGGTTTGCCCCTTCGAAAGGATTGATATGTGCATGGTAGGCTTGACCTGGCACAAATTGACCATCTTCATTATAAACAATCGGAATGGCCGCAATTTCCAGCAATGCATCAGTCTGTGCATTAAAACCTGCAGTCTCGACATCGACAACTACAGGTAAGAATCCACGAAAACGTTGACCAATGATTGGGAGAGTTTCATTTGTCACACTTTTCTCCATTGAATGGTTTTACCCGCATACAGAGGGATAATCTGTTCACCATCCAGGTAGTTTAAACTTTCAGGAATCACTTGATCTTCTTTGATCAGGGTAATAGTGCTGGTATTACGTGGCAGACCATAGAAATCTGCGCCAAAGTGGCTGGCAAAACCTTCCAGGCGTTCAATTTTACCCACCTGATCAAATGCCTGAGCATACAGCTCAATGGCAGTCGGCGCACTATAACATCCTGCACAGCCACACGCATTTTCTTTTGCATTTTTTGAATGTGGCGCGCTGTCTGTTCCCAAGAAAAATTTAGGATTACCGCTGGTTGCGACTTCCAGCAAAGTTTGCTGATGCGTTTGACGCTTTAAAATTGGCAAGCAGTAGAAATGCGGCTTGATCCCACCGACCAGCATGTCATTTCGGTTAAACAATAAATGTTGCGGGGTAATGGTTGCAGCGACATTCCGGTCTTGCTCGAGCACAAAATTTGCAGCCTCACTGGTGGTAATGTGTTCGAGTACCAGTTTTAGCTTGGGAAACTGTCTGAGTAAGGGAGCCAGCACTTCATCCAGGAAGCGCTTTTCACGGTCAAAAATATCCACATGATTATGCGTTACTTCACCATGCAGTAATAAAGGCACCTGGTGTTCTTCAAGCTGTTCAATTACGCCGTAGACCTTGCTCATATCGCTCACACCGCTATCGGAGTTGGTGGTCGCACCTGCAGGATAGAGCTTGATGGCATTGACATGCTCAGATTCTTTAATCTTCTTAACTTCGCTTGCCGGGGTGTTGTCAGTGAAATACAGCACCATACGTGGGTCGAAATTTACCCCTTCAGGCACATGGGCCATAATGCGTTCACGATAGGCATTGGCTTCCTCCACGGTTTTAACGGGTGGCACCAGGTTTGGCATGCAAATGGCGCGAGAAAACTGTTTGGCTAAATCGGGAACGGTACGTTGAAGTGCTAAACCATCACGCAGGTGAACGTGCCAGTCATCTGGCTGGAGAATCGTAATCGTATTCAAGGCAAATTCAGTCGAACAAATAAAGTGAATGATAATCCATCTATAGCAAAAATGGTAACGAGAAAGCGCTACAAAATAAGGGATATCTATAATTTAATTTCAAAAAGTATGTTATTTTAGAATTACTAAAAAAATTACATAAATACTTGGCAATGGAATACAAGTACAGTCTAGCGAAATTACAAGATAATAAAGAAGACATAGAAAAATTGATCACACGGCAAAGTCAGCGTGTAGGTCCGGTCTTCCCTCAAAATCTGGAACAAGAATTCTGGACAAAAAATCTGGAACGTGCCCGTAAACATGTCGAAAAATATGTTTGGGGCGGAGTATTGGCTTATTTTATTTTTTTAGTGGTGATCATTCCTACAGATTACTGGATTATCAGCAAAGAACATTTCGTACATGATTTTGTGTTGTGCATGCTGGGTCTCATCAATGGCTGCATCGCATTAACCCTCTTTTATATGTTTTCCTGTTTACCCAAAATCAGGCGGTTTTTCCCGCAGGCATCAATGTTGCTGGTATTTTGGATGCTGGTTTCAATTTCGTGTATTACCATGTCGATTAAAACTCCAGCTTTACAGCATCAGTCGATGGCGATTGTCACCATTATTTATATACTGGGATATGTTCTGACCGGTATCAAGCCTGTACAGATGTTGGTGACAGGACTGGCTGCAGCAGCTACCACGATTATTGCTTTATCAATCATGTCCATAGAATTTAGCCCCTTGGTTTTTGGGCGTATTCTGATTGGGAGTTGCTTGCTGGGTTATGTGATTAGTCATATGATTTTTGCACGTGAACGTGTGATTTTTCTCTATAGCATTCGTGCCAGAATCAGTGAGCAAATCCAGCGTATTCATACCACCGAATTATTACATTTAAGCCAGTATGATGAACTGACCAAGATTTCGAACCGACGGACCTTTGATGAGACACTGGAGGTCCATTTCGAACGTGCTCGCCGTGAGGAAACGGCTTTGGCGATTCTGTTTATTGATGTAGATTTCTTTAAAAATTACAATGATTTTTATGGACATCAGAAAGGTGATGACGTTATTTCAAGCATTGCTAAAACGATCAAGAATGCGATCCGGCATATGGACTTTGTCGCACGTTATGGTGGAGAAGAGTTTGTGGTCCTCTTGCCTGAAACAGATGCGCATGGCGCTTATGCCGTGGCTTCAAATATCTTTAAGGCGATTGACCGTCTGGAAATTCCCCATGAAAAATCCTCAGTTGCGAAACATATCACTATTAGTCTAGGTATTACTGTCTATCGTGGTGAGGATGATATTGATAAAGATGCCTTGTTGGGAATCGCGGATCAGGCGCTATATCGTGCCAAGCAGCTTGGACGCAATCAGATCTATTATCAGTCCATTCGATCAGTCAATTCAGATATCGTGAATGGTTAGAAATTCTAAACATCTATAATCACTATCATAAAAAACCGCGCTCAAGGCGCGGTTTTTTTGCTAAAGACAAAACTTAGTTTTTGTCTTTCAGCTGTGGTACTGCAGATGCTGTACCGACTGCGAGTAAACCCGTCTCTGTATAGATGCCCAGTTTCGCGCGAGTATCTGTAATATCCAGGTTACGCATGGTTAACTGGCCGATACGATCCATCGGCGAGAACATGGAATCACCTTTCTCCATAGTCAAACGCTCAGCTTCATAAGTGAGGTTAGGAGATTCAGTATTCATAATGGTGTAGTCATTACCGCGACGAAGTTCAAGCGTCACTGTACCGGTAACTGCTTTAGCGACCCAGCGCTGTGCAGTTTCACGCAGCATCAGCGCTTGAGAATCGAACCAGCGACCTTGGTAAAGCAGACGACCTAAACGTAAACCGTTAATACGATATTGTTCGATGGTATCTTCGTTATGAATACCGGTCACAAGACGTTCATAAGCAATATGAAGAAGTGCCATACCCGGAGCTTCGTAGATACCACGAGATTTCGCTTCGATAATACGGTTTTCAATCTGATCCGACATACCCAGACCATGACGGCCACCGATACGGTTTGCTTCAAGAATGAACTCAACTGGATCTTCGATACGTTGACCATTGATGGCCACAGGGAAGCCTTCTTCAAAAGTAATGGATACTTCTTCAGGTTTGATTTCTACTTCTTCTTTCCAGAACGCAACGCCCATGATTGGCTCAACGATTTTGATGCCTGCATTCAGGTATTCAAGATCTTTGGCTTCATGAGTCGCGCCTAACATGTTTGAATCTGTTGAATACGCTTTCTCTTTTGACATTTTGTAGTCAAAACCGTTGTCGATCAGGAACTGTGACATTTCTGCACGGCCGCCTAATTCGTCAATAAACGTCTGGTCTAACCAAGGCTTATAGATTTTAAGATTTGGGTTAGTCAACAAGCCATAACGATAGAAACGCTCAATGTCGTTACCTTTATAAGTAGAGCCGTCACCCCAGATGTTGACGTCATCTTCTTTCATGGCAGTAACCAGCATGGTGCCTGTAACTGCACGACCAAGCGGGGTCGTATTGAAGTAAGGAACACCACCGGTAGAAATGTGGAACGCGCCACATTGAATTGCTGCAATACCTTCTAATGCAAGCTGTAAACGGCAGTCGATTAAACGTGCTTTTACTGCGCCATAAGCTTCAGCTTTTTTTGGAATCGCATCGTAATCGTCTTCGTCTGGCTGACCCAAGTTAGCTGTGTAAGCATAAGGTTCAGCGCCTTTTTGTTTCATCCACAAAAGAGCAGCAGAAGTATCTAGACCACCAGAGAAGGCAATACCAACTTTTTTACCTACTGGGACATTCTGCAAGATAGTTGCATTATCAGACATTGTTCATCCTAATGATATGAAATAGGCACGCCAGAATTGGTGGCCTGAAAAAATACATATTGCATCAATTGTATCATTAATTTATTTAGGTTTGCTTTAGAAAAGAAAAACTCGTTTTAAAATCTCTATTCAATAGACTTAAATAATCATAAATCGCACAATTTTGACCAGAATTCTGCTAAAAAATTAAAAATTCGCTATATTCAGCACATAAAGTTAAAAAATCAGATAAATGAGGAATAAAATCATGGCGTCTCCTATTCCACCATTACCTAATTTAAATCCCAAAACCAGGAATGAAACGCTGGCCCTGTTGCATGGGATTTATGCCGGTTTGCTGGTTTTTAGTACGATTGCTTTTTTATATCTGGAATATCAGCAATCCACGATTTCCATGCTGAGTCTTGGAATGATCCTACTACTTTTGTTGATACTGATTGTTTTAAATATACAAGCCTGTCTCAAGGTGAAGCAAGGGAATGGTTCAGGGCGGACATTATCCAGAGTGATGGCAATCCTCATGCTGTTCAGTTTTCCGATTGGGACAGTATTGGGTGCGATTGCATTATGGAAATCCAGTGCAAGGCAATGGCAGCAATAATTTAATTGCGAAGGTTCGATATAAATATGCCACCAATTGGTATTTGTGCCTGAGAATGCAGACCTGATAGTCATAAAAAGCCCCTAAAAATCAGTTAAAGTACCTTTATGAGATTTAAGCTATTAGCCAAATAAAAATCAGGGATATGTTATGACTACGACGCGCTATGCCAATATTTTAAAACCACTTCATCTGGGTTTCACCACCATTAAAAACCGGGTGGTAATGGGATCGATGCATACTGGTCTGGAAGATCGTTTTTATAATTATCCTAAACTGGCAGCTTATTTTGGCGAACGTGCAAAGGGTGGTGTGGGTCTGCTGATTACAGGTGGAATATCGCCAAACCGTCAAGGCTGGTTGTTGCCGGCGGGCGGTACCATGAATACCTTGGGCGATATTGCACCGCACCGCTTGGTGACGCATGCAGTTCATAAGCATGGCGCCAAAATTCTTTTACAGATTCTGCATGCCGGACGTTATGGCTATCAGCCTTTTGTGGTTTCAGCCAGTCCGATTAAATCGCCAATTTCTCCTTTTAAACCGCGTGAAATGTCAGATAAACAGATCCTGAATACTATTCAGGATTATGTGAAAACTGCCAGCATTGCCAAAAAAGCCGGCTATGATGGCGTGGAAATCATGGGTTCTGAAGGCTATTTGCTGAATCAGTTTTTAAGTCGTCATGTCAATCAGCGTACTGACCGTTGGGGCGGCCCGATTGAAAACCGGATGCGTTTTGCCGTAGAAATTGTTAAAGCGATTCGCGCTGAAATTGGTGAGAAATTTATTATCTGTTTCCGTTTGTCGCTTCTCGATTTGGTGCATGATGGCAATACTATGCAGGAAGTGATTACCGTAGCTAAAGCATTGGAAAAGGCCGGAATTACTTTACTTAATACCGGTATTGGCTGGCATGAAGCGCGTATTCCGACTATTGTCACTTCTGTGCCGCGAGCAGCTTTTGTCGATTACACCGCTGAAGTCAAAAAACATGTTTCGGTGCCAGTGATTGCGTCTAACCGCATCAATATGCCAGACACTGCCGAAGCGATTCTGGCTTCCGGTCAGGCAGATATGGTACAGATGGCACGTCCGCTTTTGGCAGATGCGTTCTGGGTCAATAAAACTGCAACCAATCGTGTTGATGAAATCAATACCTGTATTGCCTGTAATCAGGCCTGTCTGGATCATACCTTTAAAAACCAGCGGGCAACTTGTCTGGTCAATCCACGTGCCGGTTATGAAACCGAACTGGTCTATGTCAAAACCAAAAAACCAAAAAGTATTGCAGTGATTGGCGGAGGAGTTGCGGGTTTATCAGCAGCCACAGTCGCTGCCAGCCGTGGCCATGATGTGACGCTATTTGAAGCCAGTCACGAAGTAGGCGGGCAGTTTAACCTGGCTAAAGTGATTCCGGGGAAAGAGGAATTTCACGAAACAATTCGCTATTTTAAGGTGCAACTGGAAAAAACCGGAGTAGATGTACGTTTAAATACGCGGGTAAACCGCGAGCAGTTGGAGCGTGAAGGTTTTGATGAAGTGATTGTGGCTACAGGTGTCGTGCCACGTGCCTTGAATATCGAAGGCAGTCAGGCACCACAAGTCTTGTCTTATGCAGAAGTGCTACGTGGAGCACCTGTCGGTGATCGTGTTGCGGTCATTGGCGCAGGCGGGATCGGTTTTGATGTGTCCGAGTTTTTATTAAAGCCACCGCATCAGATACAGCCGCAACCTGTAGATGAATGGAAGCGAGAGTGGGGTGTAGATTCCCAACCAGATTATGTGACTGAAGGTGGGTTACAGCGAGCTGAAGTAGAACCTCCGGTACGGGAAATTTATCTGTTACAGCGTAAAAAAACACCACTTGGTGCAGGGCTGGGCAAGACTTCAGGCTGGGTACATCGTGCCCAGTTAAAAAAACATGCAGTACGTATGTTGCGCGGTGTGCAATATAAATCTGTTACCGATGAAGGTTTATGGATTGAGGTCGATGGTCATGCTCAATTATTACGTGTGGATAGCATTGTGGTATGTGCAGGCCAAGAATCGGTGAAGGATCTGATGCCGCTTAACGGGGAAAATACCTTGGCGCAGTATCATATTATTGGCGGTGCAAAACTGGCAGCTGAACTGGATGCCAAGCGTGCTATTCGTGAAGGAGCGGAATTGGCAGCAAAATTGTAGCGATTTGATGAAACTATATGCAGTTGATTGCATTCACTGTAATTTTCACTTGTCAGTCGGATAAAAGCTCCGTATTATTGCGCACATGGAAGCGTGGCAGAGCGGTTTAATGCACCGGTCTTGAAAACCGACGAGGGTGTGAGTCCTCCGTGAGTTCGAATCTCACCGCTTCCGCCAGATTTTAAAACCCCAGTCGAAAGATTGGGGTTTTTTATTACTTTAAAATTTTAATAGCATGCTGGAAAATAAACGGGATTCGAAGAAAACCACCATTTAAAAAATCAATAATTTATAAATAGATATTTTTCAAGCATGTACTTCAATCTTGATCAGAGCCAAAGCAATTCTTTCCACATGTTGGTAAGCCGGCTGCTCTAGCTCTTCACCAAAGATATCCGGGTCAATTTCTTCATAGGACCAGATTATATTTTGATGCTGTTTCATCGAATCTTTAAGATGCTGCAAAAATAGATTGCCATGTTCAGTCACGGTCACACCGGTATATAGGAATAAACGTCCACCAGAATTCAGCCGTTGTATACCTTCTTTTATAATCCTGAATGATAAATCACCGCCATCCAGTTTATTACCGCCATGCCGGTATTGACGTTGATCCGGATCAATCAAATACGGCGGATTAGCAAAAATTAGGTCAAAATTCCCCTCAAGATTAGAAAATAAATTACTTTGAACCGGATGAATATGGTTTAAGCCGGCAAAACTGATATTAATCTGGCTATAGAGCAAAGCTTTGGGATTCAGATCAGCAACCATGATTTCATTATTATCTGGAAAATGTCTGGCGAGGCTGATCGCAGCTGCTGACGTACCACAGCATATTTCTACGGCCCGTTTAAAAGGATGAGGCTGAGTGGCTAGATATTGCTTAAGATGATAGACAAAGCGATAAGTATCCGGACCAAAAAATACTGCATCCTGCTGAGTGGTGGGAAAAGCAGAATGAATAAAGAGTTCATTATCAAGTGAAGAAACCCGAACCTGACTCAAGTATTGGCCTTGCTGTAGCTGTAGAAGTTGATGTTCTTGCAATAATTCAAACAGGACGGGATCAAGATCAGTTTTCTTGAAACCTAGATTCCAGCCAAAGATATCCTGAAGGGTTCTATGCTTATAAATTTCATTCTTTTTTCGCTCCAGAATTCGCTGATGTGAAAGCGGGGTAATGGTTGTAAAGTGATAATCTTGTTCTTTTAAAAAGGCTAATAAATAAAGCAAAGCTTGTTGTTGGCTGTTTTGAATCTCTAAAATCTGGTTCATACCGATATGCTCTTCTATTTATTTAACCTAGATGAAAAGGTCAATTCACTTTATGCCTATAAAAGACAATATCAAACTAGTCATGAATGATCAAAGCTATACAGCGTTTGATTTCCTGGAAATAGATCAGTTTATATTCACCTAAATAGTGCTGTGGTTAGGTAAAAATGTGATGAGAATTGGTTGGATTTGTATAGGTAGTAGGCATAATTTTCTTAGTGAGGAAACCTTATAATGATTCTGCGAACTTATATTTCTTATTCATTATTCTATGGATAAAAAAGGCTATTCATCAAAATGATCAATAGCCTTTGTAGAGGGAGCCTTATTAAAAGCTTAGTTTGGTACTTCAGGTAAGTCAAACCAGATGACTTGCGCATCTTCACTTGCTTTAATTTCGGAGTCTTCCAGAAAAGCAATTGCACCACCCGCCTTAACTGTATGTTCTGCAATCTCGACAGTACCAGAAACCACATGTACATAATTAATATGCTGGGTTGCTTTGACTTCCAGGCTCTGGCCTCGCTGAATTACCGCAGTTTTGACTTCGGCATTCTGACGAATATGCATCGGTGCATTGTCATTTGGACCACAAATCAAATGCCACTGGTTGGGTTGCTCATGGGGATCAAGACGAATTTGCTGATAGTTCGGTTTGGCATTACGTTCATTGGGAATAATCCAGATCTGTAACAGATGGACCTGTTCATCACCCTGGTTCATTTCACTATGTCGTACACCTGTTCCGGCGCTCATGAGTTGCCATTCACCCGCAGAGATTCCGCCATGATTGCCCATGCTGTCCTGATGGGTAATGGTTCCTTTTAGCACGCAGGTCAGGATTTCCATATTGTCATGCGGATGTGTGCCAAAACCCTGATGACCATCGATCAGATCATCATTAATCACGCGTAAGGCACTGACTCCCATGTAGTTCGGGTTATACCAGTTACCAAATGAGAAGCTGTGTTTAGACTCCAGCCAGCCCATTTTTACATGACCACGATTTTCACTCGGATGTAGAAAAGCTTTCATGATTTAATCTCGATATTATTTTAAACTTGAGATCATCATACTGTCGTTTTAAAACTGAAAAAATCTCAAATAGGCGACAGATCATTGCATTTTTGCAACGACACAGCTCAAAGCAAAAACTCAGGAATAAAAAAGCCCGCTCAAAAGCAGGCTATTCTATTTTAACCGGTAGAGCGGTCATTATTCTAGGAAACGGACCGTCACACCAGATTTCACTTTACGGCCTAAGTCATTGGCATCCCAGTTGGTTAGACGGATACAGCCATGCGATGCAGTTTTAGAAATTGCAGACGGGTTTGGCGTACCGTGAATACCAAAGGATTTTTTACTTAAACCAATCCAGATATTGCCGACCGGACCATTTGGACCAGGTGGTAAAGATAACGGTTTCTTGTTATTGCCCTGAACAAAGTTGCTTGGTGAGTAGCTATACCATGGGTTTGGAGCTACTCCAGTCACTTTATAAGTACCGGTAGGAGATGGAGTGTCCGAACTACCAATAGTGGCAGGGAAAGAGCCGATCATCTGGTTACGGTTATTAAATAAATATAACTGTTTGGCACCTTTATGCGCCACAATTAAATGGATGTCTTCAGGAACTTCGTTACGGATATTGGCAACAATCAGTTTTTCCCCGGCTTTTTTAAAGGTCGCTTTCGGATTTAACTTTTTCAAAAAGTCTTCATCCATATGGAACTTTTCGCCCAACATTTCAGATACACGGGTGTAATACAGGCCTTTCATTTTAGCCTGCAAGGCGTAATCATGCGGAATAGACTGGGCATATGGACCTTTCAGGTCATCCTCAGTGATGGTGTATTCAACAAAGGCAGGTTTAGAGCCCTGTTTTGCTACCAGCGCATCCCAGGTTTCTTTAGTCAGTGTGCCAGTAGGCTTGATGCCGTTCATTTGCTGGAAAGAAGCAATCGCTTTCAGCGTATTTTTACCGCTGGTACCATCAATTGCACCTGGAGAAGCATGTGCATTATTCAGCATGACATGAGCACGTGCATAGACAGGAAATTGACCTTTACCGATATTTTCATACCATTCCGCATTATTAAGACCGTCTAAGGTCCAGGAAGCTTTGGCTGCAGCCGAGCTGGCTGGAGTTTTACTGGTTGGAGCGGCGCCAATATCAGCAGTCTGGTCTTCAGTATTTTGTAGTACATTCAGAGCGTCAGAAGCTTTCTTCAGGTCTTGTTGTTCTTGGGCAGTAATTCTGGTTTCAGCCTGGGCTGCCGAAGCTTCAGTCGCCAAAGGATCAATCGGATCCTGTACTGAAACATCAGTTACTACTTGGGGGTTTAATGGTTGTTCAGCAGTAGACGCAGCGAAAACAGTACCTGCGAAAATGCAACCTAGACTCACAGCGAGCATTGTGCGAACGAACATGTAACTCAACCTTAAAATATTTCTTAACTATGTGAAAAAACACTATAAGTATTACAGAAAAAATGTGGAGATGCAGTAGTTGTTTTGTGTAATTGATCACATTTGATCACGACATATGATCGGTTTTAAAAGTCGGCAGAAGTTATTAAAACTGTAGCCTTTTTGCTATGATGTCGGCAATGTCAAAGAAAGATGGGAATGTGAATGACGACCTTAAAAAATGATCGTTTTCTGCGCGCACTGTTGCGTGAGCCTGTAGATGCTACACCCGTATGGATGATGCGTCAGGCTGGCCGTTATTTACCAGAATATCGTGAAACACGTGCCAAAGCTGGAGATTTCCTGTCTCTTTGCAAAAATACAGAATTTGCCTGTGAAGTGACCTTACAGCCTTTGCGCCGTTATGATCTGGATGCTGCGATTTTATTCTCAGATATCTTGACGGTTCCGGACGCTCTGGGATTGGGACTGTATTTTGAAGCCGGGGAGGGTCCTAAGTTTCATAAAACTGTACGTACCGAGCAGGATGTCGCAAACCTGCCTGCATTTAATGCCAAGTCCGATCTCGACTATGTGATGAATGCAGTTTCGACCATTCGTTCAGCCTTGGGTGGTCAGGTGCCTCTGATTGGTTTCTCGGGAAGCCCTTGGACTTTAGCGACATATATGGTCGAAGGCGGTTCAAGCAAAGATTTCCGGTTTACCAAACAGATGATGTATGCGCAGCCTGAAGTTTTGCATGCTTTACTGGACCGTCTGGCTGATGCAGTCACTGAGTATTTGAATGCGCAGATTGATGCGGGTGCGCAAGCGGTACAGATCTTTGATAGTTGGGGTGGGGCATTAGCACATCGTGAGTATATCGAGTTCTCGCTGAACTATATGCAGAAGATTGTCGCTGGCCTGCAACGTGAGAAAGACGGTCGCAAGATTCCGGTGATTCTGTTTACCAAAGGTGGTGGTCAGTGGCTGGAACCGATGGTTACCACAGGTGCAGATGCATTTGGACTGGACTGGACGACACCATTGAATGTTGCTCGTCAGACCATTGCTGGACGTGCAGCACTTCAGGGTAATCTGGATCCTGCCACTTTATATGGTTCATCAGAAACCATCATGAAAGCGACCAAAGCCATGCTGGACGATGCCTATGCCAATGGGGAAAAAACCGGTTATGTCGCCAATCTGGGGCATGGTATTACCCAATGGGTCGATCCGGCCAAGCCTAAGGTATTTATTGATACCGTACATGAGTACAGTGCTAAATATTTTTAGGATGTGAACTTTGATTGACCTACTTAAATCAGGGTTTGAATTTACCTATAAGGCAGCTTCGGCTGCCTTATTTGGGATTTTACTCCTGCTGGCTTTTGCGCTGACCGCTTCTATGGGCAGTGATCGTTTTTTTGGTTTTTACCGCTATGACTATTTACTGTTTTTTGCCCTGATCATTCAGGTATTGCTGCTCTATACCAAACTTGAATCCTGGGCTGAAGCTAAAGTCATTGCCCTGTTTCATCTCATGGCTATGGTCATGGAAATTTTTCTGACCCATCCAGCAATTGCATCCTGGCATTACCCTCAACCTGCAGTCTTTAAAATTATGACTGTGCCTTTATTTGCCGGTTTTATGTATTCTGCGGTTGGCAGTTTTTTTGCCCGTTCTTTGCGCTTATATCAGGTGTCATTCGAAAAGTTACCGCGTTTTAGTCATATGCTGGCTCTGGCAGTCTTGTCTTATATCAACTTTATGAGCAAGTTTTTTATTCCCGACTATCGGGTGATTTTATTTGTCTGGAGCGTGGTCATGTTCTGGAAAACCAAAATCCGCTTTCAGCTGAATCAGCATGCTTTTCAGTTGCCGATGCTACCAGTCCTGCTGATTCTGGCATTTGTTATCTGGATTGCCGAGAATATCAGCACCTTTTACCAGATCTGGCTCTATCCAAGCCAGGTAGAAAAATGGCATATGGTGGGATGGGGCAAACTCGGGTCCTGGTATCTGTTGTTATTGCTGAGTCTGGTGTTGGTATTGAAAATCTTGGGACAGCGTAATTCGCAAGGCAATTGGACGCTCAAAGCGCAGTAAAATTATTCAGGTTATGTTTATGTAAAGCATGTATTTTTTCGATTGCGCCAAACTTGACTTATCGCTACTCTGCTCAGTATGTAATTTAAATTACATAATTAGAGTAATAACAAAGATTGCATGAGAATAATCGGAGAATAAATATGTTGAAAAAAATTATGCTCGCTGTGGTTTTGGCAACGGGTTCTGGTATGGCGATGGCGGATAACGATGTCGGTTGTGGTATCGGTAGTCAGGTCTGGGCGGGCCAGTCAGGCATTATTCCTAAGCTACTTGCAGGTACGACTAACGTTCTGTTTACGAATCAGTGGCTCGGGATTACTTTTGGTACTCTAGGATGTAGTCAAGGTGGTACTGTAACTGCTCAAGTGGTGACCTTTACCAATGAAAATGCTGAAGCACTGGCACGTGATATGGCGGTTGGCGAAGGTGAAAGCTTGAATGTACTGGCAGAACTACTTAATATCAAGTCTGAAGATAAAGCACGTTTCTTTAGCGTTTCCAAGCAAAATTTTTCTGAAATCTATTCTGCGCACAACCAGAATACCTTACAGGTTTTAAACACCTTACAAACCGTGATGGCCAAAGATGAAGTCTTAAAAGCTTACATCTGATCCACACCATAAAAACCCTGCTGTTCTGGCAGGGTTTTCTTATGATTAAAAGAAATTGATGAGAATAAGTTAACTGAATGAAATATGCGTTCTTTGTGCTGGGCCTCACATTCAGCCCTTTAAGTTTTTCCAGTGAAATTAATTCAGACATCCAGCATTATCTGGTTCAGGCCGAAACACAGCATCTGGACCAAAGCACTACCTGGCAACGTCTGATGTATGCCAATCCCAAAGGTCATAGCGAAGTAAGCTACTCAGGATATTTTCTGGCAGAACAGGGAAAAACCGATTTAAAAAAGGAAATGCAATATAACATTCAGGCTTTATTTTTGAGCGCAGAACCGAATCAGTCCGTGCGCTGTAAGTTTCCGGCACGAAGCAGCTGGTTAATGCAGCAACTGGATATTTCTGAACAGCAATTACCTGCGGTCAGCTGTCCGGATTTGGAGAAATGGCTAGGCGAAGTCAAGCCTTATCAGGCGACCCTGATTTATGCCACTGATTTTATGGGCAATCCCAGCTCCATGTTTGGCCATACCTTGTTACGTCTGGACCCTAAAGATCAGCAACAACTTAATCTGATTTCTTATGCCGTCAACTATGCTGCAACGGTTAATAGTAATGATAACTGGTCCTTTGCCTGGAAAGGACTAACCGGACAATATCCCGGTGAATATTCACTGATGCCGTATTACCGCAAGGTCAAAGAGTATGGTGACTTCGAAAGCCGGGATTTATGGGAATACGAATTAAATTTAAGTCCGCAAGAAACCAGATTTCTGGTACAGCATCTTTGGGAAATGCAAAATGTAAGTTTCCCTTATTATTTTATCAACGATAATTGCTCCTATCGTTTACTCGGGCTGTTTGATCTGGTTCGTCCCGAGTTAAATCTACAGAAACAGTTTAATTCGACTGCAATTCCGATTGAAACGCTGAAAGTCGTAGAACTGCAGGGCTTGGTTAGGCAGAAAGTTTATCGTCCGGCGCTTGAGACTCAATTGCTGGCTCAGTCCAGACAGCATGGCAAAGCGCTGGCAAAAAGTGCACATCAGTTAGCTTATGCAGAAGCAGATACAATGCCTTCAATCTTGCAAGATTATCCCGCAGAGAATCAGGCCAAAATTCTGGAAATGGCCTATGATCATTTATATCTGGATTTCCTCCGGCAGAAAGTCGATGAATCATTTTCCCAGCCACGTTTCCGCAAGCTATTGGGTTTAAGAAGTCAGCTGAATGTCGAGAAACAGCGTAAAGCGCCGGAACGTCCAAAAATAGATCCGGTACAAAGCCATCATGCACGCAATATCAGTATTCAGGCCGGACAGGTTCAGGGTGAATCTTTTGTCCAGCTTGGCCATCGGCAGGCCTATCACGATCTCGTCGACCCGCAAGGCGGTTTTCGAACCGGCACACAACTGCTGTTTCTAGATGGGGCTTTGCAATATCGTGACAGTGAACTCAAACTGGAGCATCTGGATCTATTGACTGTCAACTCCTATAACCCGGTCAATCCGTTTAATACACCATTATCTTGGGGTTTTAATCTGGGTTGGCAACAGGAAGCACTGGATGCGCATGGCCGATTTAGTGAAAATGCGCAACATGGCGTTACCAGCTTAAAATCTCAGGTTGGCTATAGCTGGGCAAATGCCAGCCGTGAACATCTATGTTATGCACAAATGCAAACTCAGCTACAGGCCGGCAAGGCACTCGATCAGGGCTGGCGCATAGGTGCTGGCCCCACCGTGGGTTGTCAGAATATCTGGAGCGATCAGATTAACAGTCTGGTACAGGTAGAGCTGCCGTATTGGGAGGATTCGCATCACTGGCACCTGAAATTGAATACCCAGCTCCAATATGCATTCAATCCACAACATGCGCTTCGGCTGTCTTGGACGTATCAGCAACAGCAATCCAAAGACTGGGATCAATGGAGCCTTGGCTTGATACGGTTTTTTTAAAATGGGTTAAAATAGATTTAAACTATTCATCAATCCTTGGTTCTCCATAAGGCTGTCTTTCCGTTTGCCCTTATCTTGTATAGAGAGTGGCTTGGTCTGATACAAATAATCTGATCAATATTTTAGGAAAAATACCTGATATTTGTTATATTTGTCACATAATGTGAGTGCAAATTTCAGAGTTTTGGGGAACAGGCAGTATGGATAATGAATGCATGGCAAGGTTGGCCGAGCAGTGGAAACAGATCTGTCAAAATTATTCATCAGATAATTTATTGCATGCCTTTCAGTTTATTCAAGACCATTCCCTGATTCTGGTTGAAGAGTTCTATAAAAACATGCTTATCGAAAAGGAATCTGCAGAATTCTTTTCCGATGACCTGATTCAGAAGCGCTTGCGTGACACCTTGAATGCCTGGTTACTTGAAAGCTTTAGTGTAGGAATTAATAAACGTTATGCTGATGCCGTACAGAAACAGGCATTGGTGGGGCATGTGCATGCACGTGTTGGGATTCCATCCTGGTTGATCATGCGTGGTGTACGTGAAATTGAACGTAAAATGTTTGAACTGCTGGATGAGAATCCTGACCAGTTGACCACCTGCAGTTATATTATCCAAATTATGGGCTTTGCCACAGAAATAATGTGCCGATCCTATGAAGCCAAAACAGCCCTGAACCAGGAAATCAAACACAGCTATCGTGTTTTTTCAGCAATGCAGGATGTGGCCGTACAAAAAGATAAACAGCGCAGCTCGCTGCTGGACTGGGAAAATGAACTCATGTTCAAGGTCTTTTCCGAGCATGAGAAATTCAATCATCCGATGCTGTCCAAGTCGGAGTTCGGTTTATGGTTTGTCCATAAAGCCTCTTATGCTTTTACCGGTTCTGATCAGGTCAATTTAATCATTGAGCGGATTTATCAGGTTGATGAACTCAATCAAGATATTATGAACTGTACGGATAAGAATAATATGCTGGGGTTGATCCAGAAAATCCGGAATCTGAATCGTGAAATTCAGCTACTGGTAGATCAGTTATTTCAGGTAGCCGAGTATATTGAATCAGGCAATGACTCCTTGACTCAATTACTGAATCGTCGTTATTTGAATACAATTATTTCACGTGAAATCACTTTTTCTCGCAAGAATCATACCTCCTTGTCTTTGCTTGCGATTGATGCCGACTATTTCAAAAGTATCAATGACAAATTCGGGCATGCTGCAGGTGACCTAGCCTTGAAGTTTCTGGCCGAAGGCTTGCAAAAATACAGTCAGGGCAGTGATTATGTTTTCCGGATCGGCGGTGAAGAATTTTTGCTGTTACTGGTGGATACTGATGAAAAACGTGCCCTGAATATTGCAGAAAGTATTCGTAAATATATTGAAAATGGCATGATTAATTCGGTACAAGGCCATCAATTTAAATTTACTGTCAGTATTGGGTGTGCCCTCTATGATGGACATCCGGATTATCAGCGCTTCCTGAACGCGGCAGATTCTGCCTTGTATATGGCGAAGAATAACGGGCGTAACAGAGTCTATATGGCTCATCAGTCCGTAAACCCGGCCGTACAGCCACTTTCAGTCTAAATTATACGCATTTATTCAGTTAGAAACCGCTGCTCTATAAATTCCTGAAATTTCTGTTTTTGCTCAAGATATGCCGGATGGGTTTTGGCTTCACCCCATTTCTGTTTAAAAATTTTGGCAGCAGCGGCTTTAACCGGATCTTCCTGATGGCGTGGCAGCTCTGAACGGCCATGTGCGCCACTCAAGCCTTTTTTATCTTCTGGAACCGGACCATCGTATTTTTTGCCACCTTTATGGTTGGCATAACGACGCGCACGGGTAAAACCCATCTGTAAAAACTTGCGTGCCATGTCTGCCCCGATAAAATCTTCTTGTTTCAAATATTCTAGGAAAAGCTGGTAGATCTTGTCACTGCTGGCTTGGGCTTTGTCGGCATCAGCAAAGCGCCAGTGCGGCAGGATTTCCGATTTGTAAGGTTCAACCAGTAACACGCCTTGTTCACCACGGCCAATCCGGTACAGTTCTGGTCGTTTGCGAAAATTAATTTTTTTAAAGTCCAGGCTATAGTCAAAACTGTTTGAATAAGCACGTGAAGGGCATTCAGGAGGAGCAGGCTGCTTTTTGCTCATGGTAACTTCCAGTATTTGCATACCTGAATCATGCAATCATCTAACAGCAAAATCTGTATTTAAACATGACAGAAAATGTAGTTTAGCAATCCGCAATAGAGGATATGAAACGACTGATTTTCATTTTTTATTTATAAAAGTAAAAGAAAGATTCAGATCATATGCTGAGAAAGTTTTTAGCTAAACAAGCGTTATGCAAAGAATTTCAAAAATGAGAAAGGCCTAAAGAATATTAAAACAGTTAAGAAATTTATTACGAAACTCCTTAACTGTTGAGGAAAATAAAGTGCGAAAAAGCCTTTTAACATTCCACTACCACATAATACTTTTTAACAGCTTCAACCACTTCAAAAGTGCCGATAAAACCAGGAGGAATAATACCGGCTTCACCTGCCTTAATTTCAACAAATGACTGTTTTTGAGTGTCATGTAAACGTACGATGCCTTCAATGACCTGAAAAAATTCCTGTTTATTCTCGGCAAATACAATATTCCAGGCACCAATTTCACATTGCCAGATGCCGCAGTCCATATGAGGATGCTGATAGGCACTCTGAGTCAGACGTTTAGGATTGGCTTTGACCAGACGATCTGGTCGTGGATAATCGACACTTTCCTTAGCCTGACTTAAACCCTGACCCGCAATCCAGATAGATGACATTGGTAGCCTCGGTGTGATAAAAAAGCCCCAATATCAATTGAGGCTTCCATTTATGAATTTATTAGAAATTTTCTGGAACTGCACTTAAAAATTCACGACGTGTTTCTTTATCGGTTTTAAAATCCCCAATAAACGATACCGTACGAGTAGTTGATTCCTGCTTGCCTACACCACGCATCATCATACACATATGTGCAGAATCAATCATGACTGCAACACCGCGTGCTTTGGTGACTTCAGCCACTGCTTCTGCAATTTGCTGGGTCAGATTTTCCTGGATTTGCAAGCGGCGCGCAAACATTTCCGTAATGCGGGCAAATTTGGATAAACCTAAAACATGGCCTTCCGGTAAATAGGCGATATGCACGCGGCCATAAAATGGCAGTAAGTGATGTTCACAGAGCGAATAAAATTCGATGTTTTTGACCAGTACCATTTCACGGTTATCAGAAGGGAAGACCGCCTTGTTGGTTACTTCCTCAAGTGTCTGGCTATAACCCGATGTTAAATATGAAAATGCTTTCGCAGCGCGCACTGGCGTATCTTTGAGACCAGGGCGATTGAGATCTTCGCCAACGGCAGTAAGAATGTTTGCGTAGGATTGCTGCATAGTCATATGACGTATTCACTTAAACTGAGAATGAACAAGGACGGCATTGTAGCAGAAAACTTTTACAATGCCTTGTTTTGGAGCTAAAACCGTTTATTGTTTGAACTTTGGATTCTTTTCCGCACGTTTCAGCAGAACCAGTACCGCACCAGTACCGCCCTGTTTTTCAGGGGCACTGACAAAGGCCAAAACGTCACGATGCTGACGCAGCCAGCCGTTGACATAGGTTTTTAAAATCGCTTCTGGGCCTTTGCCATGTACGATCTTAATCACGTTTTGATTTTCATCTTTGGCGATCTGGATAATCTGCAGCACTGCTTGCCGGGCTTCTTCTACGGTACAGCCATGCAGATCCACAGCTTCAAACCAGCGCAAGTTGCCGGCTTTTAAGTCTTCAAAAACTTTATGTTGCAAGGTCGCAATACGATAGCTCAAGTTGGCCTGACTGCCGACCGGATTCAGCATGGCTTGAGTATCTGAAAGAACGGTTTCATCGGTGTGCATTGGACCTTCGGCAGCGGCACGCTTTGCCAGAATTTGTGCATCCGGCTTTTTCTTGGCAGATTTTTCAATTTTCGCAGTATTGCCGGCATCGATTTTTTGTACGCCTTGCATTTGTTTACGAAACAGGTCGAGGTCTTCAGCCTGTTCTTGCTCCGCTGTTTTCACGACAGGGGCAACAGGTTCAGCCTTAGGCTGACTAATTTGCTTTTTTAAATCTTTCAGTAAGTTGTACTGATCTTTAGAAAGCGAAGAATCATGTTTGCTCATAATCTGAAAATAGGGGGAGAAACGGAATTTAATAGAATTATAGTCTTAAATGGCTGAAAGGAGAAATGAAATGCGTTTATAACCACATAACATAAAAATTGGACTTTAAAATAGCGGCACATTTTTACAATCAAAAACCGAATCCGCTGTAAATAAAAGATGTTTCGTGATTTTTCTGGTTTGATCACTTAAAGAGTTGCTTCTATGGAATATCTCTTTTTAAATATAAGATAATATAATCGCGAAAATAAAAAATGAATTATTCAGGCAGCTGTTTATGCGGCAATGTAAAATTTAGGGTTAATACAGACATTCATAGCATGTATCACTGTCATTGCAGTTTGTGTCGGAAACAGAGTGGCACGGCCGCCAATGCAGCCACTTTAATCAATCAGCAATATTTTGAATGGACGTCAGTCACGTCTTCAATATTCTGTTATCAAAAAGAGACTGGCTTTCGCTCCCATTTTTGTCAGCGCTGCGGCTCACCCGTTCCCAATCAAGTGGGCACAACTGCATTGATATGGATTCCTTTAGGGTTGTTAGATAATGCACCAAAGATTCAGCAAAAATTAAGTTTTTGCCTGAGCTCTAAAATTACTTGGACAGACGAAATCAAGGTGAATCAAAGCTATGCTGAACTGCCGGAGTTTGAAGAACTGCTATCTTATTTTGATCAGTAAAATGAAGTTTTCAGATATAGAAATGCATAAGTCCGATATATACTCTTAATAAAAAGGAAATGAGGATATGTGGCATCTTCAATATTTTTATAACTTGAGTATTGTCGGATTATTTTCGCTCATTTTATTCGATATCCAGTCAGTAAAATTATTCAGTCCAACATTGATTATTTTTATGTTCGCTGCAATGTTTGCAGGATTATATTTTAAGACCAAGGCTCAAAGTGCAGGGGCTCGTTTCGAGGCAGTACTTTGTCAATCTTCGCCTGTTTTATTTCCACTCTCTTTAGTTCTGCTTAAAACAATTGCAATGTAATTTGAGTTTATCTGCTGTGAAACTTTGCTGAATAAAATTAAAAAGCCCAATTCTGAGATTGGGCTTTTTTAATGCGTAAGTGAGCATTTACATTTTAAACCGCTTCAGGCTCACCAAACAGATCGCGGAAAGCATGATCCGGACGTGGCTGTTTCATGAAGCTTTCGCCGACCAAGAAGGCGTGAATATCATTTTCCTGCATCATGGCCACATCGGCAGGAGTTGCAATACCGCTTTCAGTCACTAGCAGGCGTGAAGGGTCCAGTAATTTTTTCAAACGTAATGATGTATTTAAATCGACATCAAAGGTTTTTAAATTACGGTTATTCACGCCGAGCAGACAACGATCAGAAAGCTTTAAAGCACGTGATAGTTCTTCTTCATCGTGAACTTCAACCAGTACATCCAGATGATGTTCAAATGCAGTTTTAGACATTTCTTCTAACTGCTGGTCAGACAGGCAAGCCACAATCAGCAAGATACAGTCTGCATGCAGGGCACGTGCTTCGATGACCCCATAAGGGTCGATCAGAAAGTCTTTGCGCAGTGCAGGCAGGTCACAATGTGAACGGGCAATCTGAATATTGTCATCATGACCCTGGAAAAAGTCTACATCGGTCAGCACCGATAAACAGGCTGCGCCTGCATCCTGATACTGTGCCGCAATTTCCGCAGGGTTGAAGTTCTCGCGAATAATCCCTTTGGATGGCGAAGCTTTTTTAATTTCAGCAATCACACCAGGACGTTTCGACATTAAAGACTGTGCAAAACCACGTACAGGTGATGCACCCTGAGCCAGTTCCTCCAGATCTTTATAGCTTTTCTGCTTTAAACGTAGGGCAAATTCTTCTTTTTTACGGTCAACAATCTTGCCTAAAATTGTGTTTGCTATATCCACCATGATCAAAATTCCTGACCGAATTAAGCTTCGTAATGTTTAATGGTTTTGGTAAATTCAGACAGCACACTCATTTTTTCAAGTGCCTGACCGCCGTAAATAATGTCATGTGCCAGCGCAACACCTTGCTTATAGCTGCTGGTTAAACCGGAGACATAAATACCCGCGCCGGCATTCAGTGCGATCATGTTGGCGGCTTTATCGCCGATGTCTGATTTTTTCTTGCCCAGTGCATCTTTGATTAAAGCCAGACTTTGCGCAGAATCTTCCACAATCAGTCCGGTCAGGGTTTGCGATTCAATATCGACCGATTCAGGAATAATTTCCCATTCCGTGACTTCGCCATTTTTCAGTTCAGCGACATGAGTTGAAGAGGCAATACTGATTTCATCCAGACCATCACGTGAATGTACTACCATCACATGTTCAGCACCGAGCTGTTTCATGACTTCGGCAATAGGACGGCAGAGTTCATTGGAAAATACACCAATGACTAAACGATTTACTCCGGCCGGATTCGTAAGCGGACCAAGTAAGTTGAAAATGCTGCGAATCCCTAATTCTTTACGTGGGCCGATTGCATATTTCATGGCTTGATGATGATTGGGTGCAAACAGGAAGCCGACACCGACATCACGGATACAGCGCTCGGTCTGCTGCATATTCAGGTCCAGATTAATCCCGGCCTGTTCCAGTAAATCTGACGAACCTGATTTGGTCGAAACGCCACGGTTACCATGTTTGGCAATGGTTGCGCCCGCTGCTGCAATTACAAATGCCGAAGCAGTAGAGACATTAAACAGGTTCTGGCCATCACCGCCTGTACCGACTATATCGACCAGATAAGGAATGTCACTGACATCAATTTTGGTGGCAAGTTCACGCATGACACGTGCAGCTGCGGTAATCTCATCAATGCTTTCGCCTTTAAGGCGTAAGCCCATCAGCAGGGCACCAATCTGGGCATCGGTCGCTTCACCTGACATAATGGCACGCATCACGTCTTGCATTTGATCCTGAGTCAGGTGAATGTTTTTAGTAATATTGCTTAAAGCTTGTTGAATATTCATAAGATGTTCTTAGGCATAAATTTCGAGAAAGTTTTTAAAGATTTGATGACCATGCTGGCTCAGAATAGATTCAGGATGGAACTGCACGCCTTCGACCGGCAATGTCTTATGTTTCACACCCATAATTTCTTCCATAGAGCCATCCGCTTCATTGGTCCAGCAGGTGACTTCCAGACATTCGGGCAAGGTGGCTTGATCAATCACCAGTGAATGATAGCGCGTTGCAGGAAATGGAGAAGGAAGATTGCTGAAAATCCCGGTATCACTGTGGTACATATCAGACAGACGGCCATGCATCACACGTTTGGCACGCACGATATCGCCGCCAAATGCCTGACCAATACTCTGGTGACCAAGACAAACGCCCAGTAAGGGAATTTTACCAGCAAAATGCTGAATTGCAGGAATAGAAATTCCTGCTTCACTTGGCGAGCACGGTCCAGGACCAATCACTAAATACTTGGGTTGCCATCGCTCTATATCTTCCAATGTCACGGCATCATTACGGACTACTTTTACTTCTTGATTCAGTTCGCCAAAATATTGGACGATGTTATAAGTAAAGGAGTCATAGTTGTCGATCATTAAAAGCATGAGCTTAACCTATTGAAATTAATGCACTTAACTGTGCTAAAGTTGTCCCGATCGTACTTTAATTCGCGCTTATTGCAAGCACTTGTGTAACACAACTAAATCATTGATTTCATTGTGTGAAAATAAAGCACGCTTCATCATAGCAAAAAATAGCCATATTCGGCGCAACAATTTCATCAAATTTGATGGCTTAAGAAGCCGATCTAAACAGAATGGAAATTATTGAATCATTATTTTAAGTAATAGACTTACCATTAGAAAGTTATAAGTATGATTAGTTTTAGAGTAGAACTTAAAAATTAAAAAGAAAGTTAAAAAAAGATTAAAATTTTTTGGTGAAAAAAACATCACTTGAATCAGACCGCGTGATATAAAATTTTATTTCAAAAGTATAGTTAAAGAAAATGCCTCAAAATAATCAGGTGATCCTAAGTCAATCCGGAAGTTTTCTTTACTGATATCTCATAAAAAATGCTTAATTCTTAGCTAAAACTAAATAAAAACTAAACAAAAGTTGAAAAAAGCAGCATATCCACTATAAAAAATTATGTTTCTAATACATTTTTATTCACCACTGCACTATTTAGGTGCGCTAAAAAATAAAGCTGAAATAAAATAAATGAAGAATGCTTGAATATAGTGCATTTAGTTTTGCAGCTAGTATAATAGCCGCAAAGTATTTTTATTAATTCATGAATTCTTATAAAGAATTCAAGATTTTATCTATACTTTTAAAAGTTGGTATGGTAATTGCTTAATAACTATCAACTGCTAACACGCACTTCACGGGTGCAACAAAAACATCGGAGCAAAATGAGCATGGCGAACAAGGTCCTTCAACTCATACAAGAAAGTGGCGCAAAATGGGTCGATTTTCGCTTTACTGATACCAAGGGTAAAGAGCAACACGTTACTTATCCAGCAGACAGTATTGATGAAGATACATTTGAAGACGGCAAAATGTTTGACGGTTCTTCAATTGCAGGTTGGAAAGGCATCGAAGCATCGGACATGATTTTACGTCCGGACGCGGAAACTGGTTTTATCGACCCGTTCTTTGCAGAGCCAACAGTTGTTGTAACTTGTGACGTAATCGAGCCATCTACTGGTCAAGGTTATGATCGTGATCCACGTTCGATTGCGCGCCGTGCAGAAGAATATTTGAAATCTACTGGTATCGGTGATACAGCATTCTTTGGCCCAGAACCAGAATTCTTCGTATTTGACGAAGTAAAATGGGAAATCGACATGTCTGGCGCGCGCCATACATTGATCGCTGAAGAAGCTGCATGGTCAACCAACAAAGACTATGAAGGCGGCAACTCCGGTCACCGTCCACGCGTAAAAGGCGGTTACTTCCCAGTTCCTCCTGTAGATTCTTCACATGACATGCGTGCTGATATGTGTGCGCGTATCGAAGACATTATGGGGCCAGGTCGTGTAGAAGTGCATCACCACGAAGTTGCTTCTTGCCAGTTAGAAATTGGTGTGAGCTTCAATACCATGGTGCGTAAAGCAGATGAAGTTCAACAGTTCAAATATGCAGTTTGGAACGTTGCGCATCAATATGCAAAAACTGCAACCTTTATGCCTAAACCAATGGTGGGTGATAACGGTTCTGGTATGCACGTGCATATGTCGATCTCTAAAGACGGCAAAAACCTGTTTGCTGGTGATGAATATGCAGGCCTTTCAGAAATGGCGTTGTACTTCATCGGTGGTGTAATTAAACATGCCCGTTCTTTGAATGCGATCACTAACCCTTCTACAAACTCGTACAAGCGTTTAGTACCGCACTTCGAAGCACCGATTATGCTTGCTTACTCAGCACGTAACCGTTCTGCGTCTATCCGTATTCCTTATGTGTCTAGCCCGAAAGGCAAGCGTATTGAAGCACGTTTCCCAGATCCAATGATGAACCCATACTTAGGTTTCGCAGCATTGCTAATGGCGGGTATCGACGGTATTCAAAACAAGATTCACCCAGGTGAGGCTGCTGACAAGAACTTGTACGATCTTCCACCGGAAGAAGAAGCAAAAATCCCTACAGTGGCGCACAGCCTGGATATGGCTCTTGATGCGCTTAAAGCGGACCAAGATTACCTGCTTAAAGGTGGTGTGTTCACCAAAGAAATGCTTGACGCATACATCGAGCTTAAAACTGAAGAAGTTCGTCGTCTGAACACGACTACTCATCCAGTTGAATTTGAAATGTACTACAGCTTGTAATTCTTTCCGAATTAAAGCGAAGAAAACCCGCGCATGTCGCGGGTTTTTTTGTATCATCTATTTATAATTTTAAATGATTGATAGGCTTAAATGGCACAGCGTAAAAAGCACACCAGCTTTTATCCATGGATTGATCCAAAAGATCATGACAAAGGTTTTAAGTTGAACTTCTCCGAAGTAACTTATCTTGAAGTGGGGCGGACACCTGAAGGGTACAAGCAGGCTCAATTTATGGGGCTGAAAAATCCAGAAATGGCGCTAGATTATGCTTATCCCGATTCATTTTATTTGAGTGCTGAAGGTTTTATTTTAATTAAGACTCCGCAAGGTAAATATGAAATCATTGCAAAAACAGATAACTGTTAACAATGAATAGTCGTTCTAGAAAACAAAATCCGCGTGTGTTGCTGTCAGCTCTGCCGGCTGAGTTAAAACCGTGGCTGTATGCATCAGGTTCACTCACGCAACAACTAACCGATTTGGCTCAGGGACAGTTTCATGTCGAGCCAATTCAAGAGCATTTTCAGCGTTTAAGCTTTGCCAATGCCAAATGGATGCAGATGTCACCTCAGCATACTTCCTGGGTGCGTGAAAGTTATCTCTATGGTTCGGAACAATCTCCTTGGGTGAAAGCCAAAAGTATTTTTCCAATTTTAAGCCTGCAAAAAAAAGCCCGAATTTTTCAGCATATTGGCACCAAACCTATTGGCTGGTTTCTGTTTCAACGTACCAATCCACTCTGCCAGCGTCGGGTGGTACTTTTAGATGAAGGCTGGACCCGTCAGAGCTGCTATACTTGGCACGGCTGTAAATTTATTGTACAAGAAACATTTTTACCGGCATTTGAACACTTTATACAAAATTCACAGGCTTGATTTTTATGGCAACCGCACAAGCAATCACCTGGCGTGAGCGTCTTAGCGCCTATTATTATCTTTGTCGTTTTGATAAACCGATTGGCACTGAACTGGTCTTTTGGCCCACCATGTGGGCGCTGTGGATTGCTGCTCAGGGCATGCCACGCATTGAAATTTTAATTCCCATGATTTTGGGGGTGATTTTTATGCGGGCAGCAGGTTGTGCCATTAATGATTTTGCTGACCGTAAAGTCGATGCACATGTAGAGCGTACTAAAAACCGTCCGTTAGCGACCGGAGTTATCAGTGCCAAAGAAGCCGTGATGGTATTTCTGGTTTTGGTGGCTGCCAGTGCCTGCCTGCTTCTTTTCCTGCCGATTGAAACCTTTTACTGGTCATTCGGGGCTTTGTTTTTAGCGTTTATTTATCCTTTTATGAAGCGCTATACCCATTTACCTCAAGTCTTTTTGGGTGCAGCATTTTCCTGGTCGATTCCGATGGCCTATACTGCAGTCGGGCAAACGCCTGATTTAACCTGCTGGCTTCTATATTTTGGTAATCTGGCTTGGACCGTAGCCTATGATACCCAATATGCAATTGCAGATCGTGAGTATGATTTGAAAATTGGGGTAAAATCGACAGCGATCTTATTTGGGCGGCACGATATTCAGATCATTAGTGCATTGCAGGTGAGCAGTATTTTATTGATAGGTGCTGCATTATGGCTGGAAAATTTACTGCTTCCATTTGGTCTGGCTGCACTAATGGTTGTTGCTCTTGATTTTATTTACCAATGGTTTAAAACTCGAGATAAAAATCCACAGCTGTGTTTCTGGGCGTTTAGGCATAACCGCTGGATTGGCTTCATAATCTTTGCTGGAATTTTTCTGGCTCTTTGGTACTAACCGTCTATCGGCTAATAACAAAAGCGTCCTATAAGGATGCTTTTTTTTATGCTTAATTTTGAGTGATCTCGATAAAAAGAGATAGGGAATAACAATAAAAGGATAGAAATATGCAGAACAGTTATAAGAAATTGATGTTGGGTGTACTGTGTTCTTCGGTACTGTTTTTATCTGCGTGTGGCGATGATGATAACGATAATTTTGTAGGATTTAATCCTGTTCGAACTTATACGGTTGATGAGCAGGTGAAAGCGGTTGTCGGGCGTCATGATATCTTTACTTATCGAATGGAAGGTGTACAGAATCGAGAGATTCGTGCTACTACACTGGTATTTACCCCTAAAGGTACTCCACCTATAGGTGGCTGGCCGATTGTGGTTTGGGCCCATGGTACTACAGGTGGAGCAGATAAGTGTGCACCTTCACGCCTTGCCTTGGATGGACCTGAAAAGGCCTTGGTTATGGGGCTGGTACAACGAGGTTATGCGGTGATTGCCCCAGATTATGAGGGTCTGGGCAATGATAATGAGCCACATCCTTATCTGCATCTGGAAAGTGCTGCCAATTCAATATTATCAGCGATTAGTGAAGCTCAAAAACAGTATGGTGGACTACTGGCCAAAGATTGGGGGGTGATCGGGTGGTCACAGGGCGGACATGCAGCTTTAGCAGCCGCAGAGTTTTATAAGGCTTTACCAAATAATACTTATCGTGGTGCAGTTGCGATTGCCCCAGCTTCCTATCTTAATGATACCTTGGAACAAGGGCTTTTATTTGCTCAAGGTCTGGCTGCTGATGGTAATATAGCTCAAGCAGTTCCAATTGCGGCGACTTTGTATACGTATGCCGCCATCGTCAGTTCAGGAATTAAGGCGGAAAAAACCAGCTTTAATTACAATCAGGCCTTTGTTAATGCCAAGGTAGATCTGGCTAGACAGGCTGAAAGTTTATGTTCCCCTGAGCTTGCACAGCGTTTTGGTGCAGATATTCAAACGGCATTACAAAGTGATGTGAATTTCTCGCAATATCAGGCATTACGGGAAAACTTCCTGAGCGACCCTGATATTATGGATTATCTGATGGATAATCAACCTGCACAAACCCGACTAGACCGTCCAGTTTATATTTTTCAAGGTACAGCAGATACCACAGTACCTTATACCATTACCCAGATCTTATATGATGGTATGCTTGCAGACGGAACTGAAGTAGAGTTAATTCCGATCCTGAATGCCACGCACGCTACAGTGGTCACTGAAAATATTCCCGCACTGCTCAATACGGTAGAAGCCGTTATGAATACGCCGGTGTCATAATTAAATAAGAGTGATAAATCCATGCTGGCTTGAAGTCAGCGTGGATTTAAATACTGTTCGGCCTTGAGCTATGACTTTATTTTGTTATATTGGGCAGTGTAATTAAATGACGAAATTAAAGCAGGTTTGTTATGTCTGAGCAGCCACAGCCCCGCAGTGTCAAAAAGCTATTGATCTTCGGTACGCTTGCACTTTGTATTCCGGTATTTTTAATTAGTATGGCATTTCTTGCGGTAAATAGTGATGCTAAAAATCAGGAAAAATACAAGCAGCAGCAGGCAGATATGATTGCACGTATTGAAGCACGAAAGGCTGCGGAAAAGCTCAAAGCAGAGCAGGATGCTTTAGCAAATTCAACTCAAGCTGCATCTGAAAGTACAGTAACTGTTCCTTAATTTATCTTATATCCCTTTGTAGCTGTCTAATAGTTGGAATCTGGGTATATCGAATCACGGTATATCCTGCTGCAATCAGCATTGCATCACGTTCAGCATCTTCTTGTTCTTTGCCAATATGACTCGGATCATCTAATTCAATAATCGCCACCACATTATATTCGCGATCAAGTACCACGAAGTCTGTGACTTTACGATTGAACTGATTGCGCATTTTGATCTGGTCATGCGTGATCAAGGCGCTAAACGCAACTTGGGCCAGAATATGATGATGAGGAAAGGCATCTTTTAGACGAGTAAACATCCTGCTTTCAAAAGCAGTAATCACACGTTTTGGATAGAATTTCTTTTGACGGGTAAACAGATGTGGGAAGAGTAGACAAACTAATGCAAAGGTTGCCAGGCAACCAATCACAAAAAATATAAACTGACTCAAATCAAACATAGATCACAGATAGAGAAAATAAAAAAACCCACTTCGCAATGAGTGGGTTTTTAGAATTCTGGCTCTCCCACCTGGGCTCGAACCAGGGACCTGCGGATTAACAGTCCGTCGCTCTACCGACTGAGCTATGGGAGAATAGATTGGCTCTCCAACCTGGGCTCGAACCAGGGACCTGCGGATTAACAGTCCGTCGCTCTACCGACTGAGCTATTGGAGAATCTGACAGCGATTATAGAGAGATTTGAAAAGGGGTCAAGGCACTTTTAGAAAAAAGCAGCATAAATTGAATCAAGTGTTTTAAAAATAGTCGAAAAGGTTTGTAGTTCAAACTGTTATGTTTATGTAAACCGGTCCTAACCACAAAATCGTGATCAGCCTTAATTTTGATAAGTGAGCTGGATCATAAGAAATCAGGTAGCTGACCGCGTATCTAAATCAATATGATCTCAATTTTAAAAACACAGGTATAAAAAAACCCACTTCGCAATGAGTGGGTTTTTAGAATTCTGGCTCTCCCACCTGGGCTCGAACCAGGGACCTGCGGATTAACAGTCCGTCGCTCTACCGACTGAGCTATGGGAGAATAGATTGGCTCTCCAACCTGGGCTCGAACCAGGGACCTGCGGATTAACAGTCCGTCGCTCTACCGACTGAGCTATTGGAGAATCTGATCGGCATTTTAGGGAGGAATCGGCAGGTCGTCAATCAATTAATGTAAAGAAATGAATTGTTTGCTTTATAAATATTCATTTAGAGCCTAAAAATAAAAAAATCACCCAAAATGGGTGATTTTTTTAGCAAAGAAATAAAGAATTATTTCTCAACACCTGCAGGCTGGCCTGCATATTTCGCATTTGCATAATCCCAGTTCACCAGGCTTTCCAGGAAAGTAGAGATGTACTTAGGACGAGCATTGCGGTAGTCGATGTAGTAAGCGTGTTCCCAAACGTCAATCGTCAATACTGCGATTTTACCATGCGCCATTGGCGTATCAGCATTTGAAGTTTTCATGATTGAAAGCTGGCCGTTTACTTCGTCAGCCACTAACCAAGCCCAACCTGAACCAAATTGAGTAGTTGCAGCAGCAGCAAATTCTTCAGCAAATTTTTCGTAAGAACCAAAAGCTTCGTCAATTTTTGCAGCCAAAGTACCAGTTGCTTTACCGCCACCGTTTTTAGCCATACAGTTCCAGTAGAACGTGTGGTTCCAAACTTGAGCCGCGTTATTGAACACACCTGCTTTAGAAGCATCACCAGCAGTTGCTGTAATAATTTCTTCTAGAGTTTTGCCTTCAAGCTCAGTACCAGCGATCAGGTTATTCAGGTTAACCACATAAGTGTTGTGGTGTTTGTCATGATGGTATTCTAAAGTTTCTTTGCTGATGTGTGGAGCAAGATCTTCGTAGCCGTAAGGTAATGCTGGTAAAGTAATGGTTGTCATGTTCTCAATTCCTTGCATTTTGCTGGGTTTTAACAATAAGTGGCGTTATTGTAATAGATAATCGGGCCGAAATGGGCATCGTGTATAAATAACAATACAGAATAAAGCCTGAAAATATATGAATAAAGCCACTGATCATAACCGTCAGTCGAATTAAATCGGATTGTTTAATTCAAAATAATCATACTCAATATTAAACTGTTCTGAAATAGCCTTGGCCAAGCGTTGCACACCGTATTTTTCAGTCGCATGATGGCCACAGGCATAATAGTGCACATTCAGTTCCTGAGCTTCATAAAAGGTCCGTTCAGACACTTCGCCCGAAATATAGGCATCACAGTCTTGTAGGGCGGCTTTTTGAATATAATCCTGCGCGCCACCTGTACAGAAACCAACTTTTTGAATCAAGGATTTTTCTGCAGGCAAATGTAGTGCGTCAAAGCCGAGTCTTTCTGATACATAGGCTTTGAAGCCTTCTGGAGTCAAGGACTGTTTTAAATAGCCAATATTGCCAATTGGATGCCGTTCGGTTGGATCGAGCTGTTCCATATTTTCCAGTTCAAGCAGATCTGCAATTGCGGCATTATTTCCTAAAACAGGGTGACTATCTAAAGGAAGATGATATCCGACTAAAGAAATATCATTTTTAATCAGCATCTTAATGCGTTTTCCACGCATCCCGGTAATTGGGTAAGCTTCACCTTTCCAGAAATATCCATGATGAACCAGCAGCAAGTCTGCGCCTTGTTCAATTGCAGCTTCAATGGCACTCTGGGAAGCAGTCACAGCACAGAGGATTTTATTTACCTCGGGTCTGCCTTCAATTTGCAAGCCATTTGGTGCATAGTCCTTAAATTCACGCGTTACCAAGGTCTGGTCACACCAGTGAATAATATCGTTCAAATTCGCCATAAAAGTCCTGTTAGTTTAAAAGCTTGCCCATAGTTAGCTATGGGTTTGATTGTAACTAAAGCTGCACAAATCTCTGTGGATTTTTTTGTGTTTAGTTAGGTATTTAGCATTACAATAGAATATAAATTACTTAGTCATCAACGAATTAAAATATTTTAGAGGATAATAACGTGCGCCGCACCTTTACATGGTTACCTTGGGTGTTACTGATTTTAGTCATTATCGGTTTTCTGGGGTGGCAACAACTCCAAAAACCAAAGGCACCAGTTGCGCCAGATGGCGTCAAAATGCCTGCTGAAAAAGTAGAGCCGTTGATTGATATTTCGCGCACAGGAGGCGTTGTCTCCTATAATGCTGCGGTTAAAGTGGCAGCACCGGCTGTGGTGAATATTTTTACCACTCAAAAAGTCAAGCAGCAGGCTCATCCTTTGCTGAGTGATCCGGTATTTCGTGAATTCTTTGGCGATCAGTTACCTGACCAGTATGGACAAAGCCCAAATGAAAACAGCTTGGGTTCAGGGGTGATTGTGCGTCCGGACGGTTATATCCTGACCAATAATCATGTGATCGCGCAGGCCGACCAGATTGTAGTGGCTTTGCAGGATGGTCGTCGTGCTGAAGCCAAGGTCGTCGGGACTGACCCGGATACAGACCTTGCCGTGATCAAGATCGAGCTGGATAAATTACCTGTCTTGCCTTTCAAACTCAGTGGTAATGAAGTCGGGGACGTTGTCCTCGCCATTGGTAACCCGTTCGGTGTAGGGCAAACTGTCACTCAGGGCATTATTTCTGCTACAGGCCGTTCTGATCTGGGTATCAATACCTATGAAGATTTTATCCAGACCGATGCCGCCATCAACCCGGGTAACTCGGGTGGTGCACTGATTGATGTCGCCGGTAACTTAATTGGGGTGAATACCGCAATCTTCTCGCAGTCTGGTGGTTCGCTAGGGATCGGTTTTGCCATTCCGGCCAAAATCTGTCAGCAGGTATTGAATGCCATTCTGGAAGATGGCCGTGTCGTTCGTGGCTGGTTGGGGATTAGCTTGTTACCTGCCGAACGCGATGATGTGCTGCAACCTAAAGAAAAAGGTGTCACCGTCGCTGAGGTGCTACCAGATGGACCTGCTGCTAAGGCTGGAATCAAGCGTGGTGATAAAATTATCAAGGTGAATGAGGAAGAGATCAGCTCAGCCTCACATTTGATTAATTTTGTCGCCTTGCAAAAGCCGAACAGTACTATCCAGATTGAAATCGAGCGTGCAGGTAAACCGATGACGCTTGAAGTGGTAGTAACTGAACGTAAGGCACAAAATAGTGCTTCGCAATATATTCCTTTGCCAGGTCAGTAAATTTAAATAAAAAATCCCTCTTGTTGAGGGATTTTTTTTTGGTTATCTTTTTATATTTAGATTACAAAACAAGAATATTTTATGTGATTTAAATCATTTAATTTCATTGAATAAAATTAAAAAGAGTACACAACAATGAGTTTTATGACTGCTGATCAAGCCAAAATATTATCTGATGTCGCCAATATAAATATTGAGATGTTCAAGCCACGTTTAGCGCAATTGATTGAAGATAATGCCAGACAGGGTAATACAGCGGTACTGACAGTTTTTCCCAAGCATCTGCCACTGGAAGAAATCCACCATCTTTCAGCGGAGTTGACAGAGCTGGGCTATAACGTACGCTTTGAGGTAGAGGAGTTCTATTACAGGTTCAATGTGTACTGGTTATAATTTTACCAATTGTTCAAAAATAGTCTTATTCAGGCATATATCTTGCTGTATTTATCTCATAGTTCAAATATGAGAGTTTTATGTCTTTGTTTATTCACTCTGCAGCACAGGCACATGCGCCTTATGTAGTGCTTTCCTCCGGCTTGGGCGGACATGCCAGCTTCTGGAATCCTCAAATTAAAGCCTTACAGCAAAATTTTCATGTAGTGACCTATGATCAGGAAGGTTGTCATTCGGATTCTGAACTCTTGCCAACGCCTTATTCCGTAGATCGTATGGCCCGGCAGATCCTGGATTTATTGATCAATGAGAATATTTGCGAGTTTCATTTTATTGGACATGCGTTGGGTGGGCATATTGGCATGCAGCTCGCAACCTATCAGGCGGAGAAAAAATTTAGGTTGCTGAGTCTAACCATGTTGAATGCTTGGGGAGAACTGGACTCACATACCCAAAAATGTTTTCAGGCAAGGACTTCTTTATTGCTGAATAGCGGAGCAGAAGCCTATGTTCGGGCCCAAGCTTTATTTTTATATCCACCACACTGGATCTCAACACATATTGACCCATTAACCGAAGCAGAAAATAAGCAGCTCCTTGACTTTCCACCGATTCAAAATGTCTTGGCACGTATACAGGCAGTACAAGCTTTTCAAGTAGAAGAAGTGCATCAGCAGGCACTCAAACATGTTCCTGTACATCTGATTGCCAATCGGGATGATTTTCTGGTGCCATATCAACGTTCACAACAACTGCAGCAGTTATTGCCACATAGCCGGTTTAACCTGCTCGAAACGGGAGCACATGCTTCTACGGTGACTGAAACTGCCCTGATCAACCAAAACATACTGCATTTTTTAAAATCAGCCTGATATTTTCAGCCAATAAATCTGTTTATTTAAGTCAGACCTTGGGTCTGACTTTTTATTTTTTCTAATGAATCGTTTCTATGGTATGAGCAGGAATTTTACTGCGAATTTATACAGATTCTGCACACGCATGAATTTTTATAAATGCACTTGAATGAAACATAGTGAGCGAAATTGATTCATGGTTAAAAATAGTTATTTTACTAAAAATTCAAAAAAATAAATATTAAGTTATTGAAATAGAATGAATAAATATAGTTGGCACACGGTTTGCAATGTTTATATTGTAAATAAGACTCCCGTAGTGGATTCAAGATTTTGAATAAGTGTTAAAAAATAATGAGGTGTGAAAATGAAAATAGGTGTCTTCTGTCCAATTGGGAACAACGGCTGGTTACTCTCTGAAAATGCACCACAATATATGCCGACTTTTGAGTTAAACAAACAAATCGTGCAGCGCGCTGAACACTATGGTTTCGATTTCGCACTTTCCATGATCAAGTTGCGTGGCTTTGGTGGCAAGACTGAATTCTGGGAACATAACCTGGAAACTTTCACCCTGATGGCCGGCCTTGCTGCTGTTACCAGCAAAATTCAAATTTATGCAACAGCTGCAACTCTAGTCATGCCACCTGCAATTGTAGCGCGCATGGCATCTACCATTGACTCGATTTCTAATGGCCGATTTGGGCTAAATGTAGTGACTGGCTGGCAGCCGCCTGAATACACCCAGATGGGCATGTGGCCAGGCAATGAGTATTTTGGCAAACGCTATGAATATCTATCTGAATATGTACAAATTTTGCGTGAGCTTTGGGCAAACGGAAAATCCGACTTTAAAGGTGAGCATTTCCAGATGGAAGACTGCCGTGTTAGTCCGCGCCCGCAAGCCGATATGAAAATCATCTGTGCAGGTCAGTCTGATGCCGGTCTGGAATTTTCTGCGCAATACGCCGACTACAACTTTGTTTTTGGTAAAGGGCTGAATACTCCAACGGCTTATGCAGAAATTAATGATCGCTTAAAAGAAAAAACCGACCTTACTGGTCGTGATGTGCAGACGTATGTGCTGTTTATGGTGATTGCAGCCGAAACTGATGAAGAAGCTCAGGCTAAATGGCAGCATTATAACGATGGTGCCGATATGGAAGCGATTAACTGGTTGATGAATCAAGGTGGGAAAGACACGACTTCCGGTACAGATACCAATATCCGTCAAATGGCTTCTAGCGTATCTCCTGTAAATATCAATATGGGAACTTTGGTAGGTTCTTATAAAAATGTGGCACGAATGTTGGATGAAATTGGCGAAATCAAAGGTACAGAAGGTGTGCTGCTGACTTTTGATGATTTCGTTCAGGGTGTGGAAGATTTCGGTCAGAAAATCCAGCCATTAATGAAGTGCCGTGAACATATTGTGATTGAAGATACAGCACCCGTTTTGGAGAAAAGCGCATGAGTGAGCACATCGTATCTGTAGGCTTTACTGAAGCATTAGGCACGGGCAAAGTGCTCAAGGCGGAACCTGAATCGATCCGTCTGGCACCAGAACAGACTGCCCTGATTGTGATTGATATGCAGAATGCTTATACCTCGCAGGGTGGCTATCTGGATCTGGCGGGTTTTGATGTCTCAAAGACCAAACCCGTGGTCGAAAATATCAAGAAAGCAGTCGATGCTGCGCATGCGGCCGGTATACAGGTCATCTATTTTAAAAATGGCTGGGATGCAGAATATAAGGAAGCAGGTGGTACGGATTCTCCAAATTTCCATAAATCCAATGCCTTAAAGACCATGCGCAAACGTCCCGAATTACAGGGGCAATTACTGGCCAAAGGGGGCTGGGACTTTGACCTGATTGATGAGTTACAGCCACTACCACAAGATCTGGTCATTGAAAAACCTCGCTATAGCGGTTTCTTTAATACCGCACTGGACAGCATGTTGCGTGTTCGTGGTATCCGTAACCTAGTTTTTGTCGGAATTGCCACCAATGTCTGCGTGGAGTCGACGCTGCGTGATGGTTTCTTTCTGGAATATTTTGGCGTGGCGCTGGCGGATGCTTGCCATCAGGCCGGTCCAGTCGAAGCCCACGAAGCCAGCCTGTACAACATCAAGACCTTCTTTGGCTGGGTGTCGGATACCTCAAATTTTGTCGATACCTTTCAAAAAGAAAGTGAATCACTTAAAGAAACTGGATTAGCTCAAAGCGCTTAAGAAGTTAAATATCAAGATTAAGGAAAACAGTATGCCTAAAGAAGTCATTATTCCAGCAGGAACTTCAAAACCATTAGCACCGTTTGTACCGGCAACCAAGGCAGACAATATTGTCTATGTGTCAGGCACGCTGGCTTTTGATGAAAATAATAACGTTGTGCATGTCGGTGATGCGGCAGCCCAGACCCGTCATATTCTGGAAACCATCAAACGTGTCATTGAAGAAGCCGGTGGCAGCATGGATGACGTCACTTTCAATCATGTGTTTGTCAAAGACTGGGCAGATTATGCAGCAATTAATACCGTTTATGCAGAGTATTTTCCGGGAGATAAACCGGCACGATATTGCGTACAGACTGGCTTGGTAAAACCGGATGCACTGGTCGAAATTGCTTCGATTGCCCATGTATAAGCCGAACCACCTGATTCAATTTCATCTATATCAGCCCTAAGTCTGTCACTGAAAACTGACTTGGGGCGAAGGAGAACAGCATGAATGCCAAATTGTCTAAAATCATTACAGAAGCAGTTGCAGATAACAGTGCACTAAATAAGGTGGTAAAGACTGAAAACGCAGCTGAAATGTTTACCCAGGTCGATCAGCAGATTTTCCGTCAGGGTATGTCCAATCTGGGTGCGGCAGTGAATGTGATTACTACACAAGGTCGTTCAGGCATGGCTGGATTTACCGCATCCGCCGTGTGTAGTGTGACTGATACGCCGCCGACTTTGCTGGTCTGTCTGAACCGTTCAGCATCAGTTTATGAAACTTTTAAAAATAATCAGGTGTTGTGTGTGAATACCCTAGCTTCACATCAGCAGCATCTATCCAATCTGTTTGGTGGAAAAACACCTATGGCAGAGCGTTTCAGTCAGGGGAACTGGAAAACGTTGCTGACCCAGTCACCTGTACTTGAGGATGCCTTGGTCAGTTTTGACTGTGAGGTGGTGCAGCAAGTATCTGTAGGCAGTCATGACGTGCTGTTCTGTGAAGTGAAAGCCATGGGCCAGCGTCAAGGCAATGCGCTGATGTACTTTAACCGTTCTTACTGTGAGCCACACAAAATGTGCTAAATCAATTCAGTCCTAATCAAGGAGGGGAAGCCCATGCAAGAAAAAGAATCGTGGTTTCCAAAATTTAAGCCTTACCAAGGCAATATCGATACAACACCAGTTCAGACAGACGAATATCTGCCCGCTGGGAAAAGTATTATTCTCGGGTTACAGCATGTGTTTGCGATGTTTGGGGCAACCGTGCTAGCGCCACTTTTAATGGGCTTTGATCCCAATCTCACAATTTTTATTACCGGGATTGGCACCATTTTATTTTTCCTGATCACTGGCGGCCGATTGCCGAGTTATCTGGGGTCGAGTTTTGCATTTATTGGTGCCGTGGTAGCGGTTACCGGCTATTCAGGAGTAGGCGCGAATCCCAATATTGCGCTCGCACTTGGCGGAACCATTGCCTGCGGTATTGTTTATGCCTTGATTGGTTTGCTGGTCATGAAAACTGGTACAGCCTGGATTGAAAAGCTGATGCCCCCCGTGGTCACGGGCGTCATCGTGATGATTATCGGTTTGCATCTCGCACCGGTCGCGATCAAAAGTGTATCTGCCAACCAGTTTGATTCCTGGATGGCGTTAATCACCATTCTCTGTATCAGTGTGATTGCCGTGTTTACCCGCGGAATGGTACGCCGTCTGCTGCTGTTACTCGGCTTATTGTCCTCCTATCTGCTTTATTTTCTTTTCACCAATATTATGGGCTTCGGACCTGCGATTGATTTCAGTAAAGTCAGCGAAGCGGCATGGTTTGGTCTGCCGACTTTCCAGAGTCCCGTCTTTGAAATGAATGCCATGCTGATGATTGCACCGGTGGCCATTATTCTGGTGGCAGAAAATTTGGGACACTTTAAGGCAGTATCTGCAATGACTGGTAAAAATCTGTCGCCGTATATGGGACGCGGTTTCTTTGCAGATGGTGTTTGTACTTCCTTATCCGCTTCTGTGGGAGGTACGGGAATGACCACCTATGCTGAAAATATCGGTGTTATGGCAGTGACCAAAGTGTATACAACCACTGTGTTTGTCTTTGCCGGGATATTCGCTATCTTGCTCGGGCTTTCACCGAAATTTGGTGCGGTGATCAGTACGATTCCTGTGGCCTTGCTTGGCGGAGCCTCGATTGTAGTATTCGGTCTGATTACGGTTGCAGGTGCCAAAATCTGGATAGATAACCGTATTGACTTTACCAAGAACAGCACAATGATCATTGGCGCAGTGTGTCTGATTATGGGTACAGGTAATTATAGCTTGCAGATTGGTAGCTTTGATTTAGGTGGGATTGGCACTGCGACTCTGGCTGCGATTTTACTCAATCTGTTCCTGAATCGTGGGGAAGATAAAGAATCGCCTGTATCTGCATCAACCGCAACGGACATTGAAGTGAAACCGGTTGCTTAAATATAAGGAGTATCTTTTGAGTCATACAATTGCATTTTTAGGACTCGGCGCAATGGGCTGGCATATGGCTTCCCATATGCCAAAACTCGGACACCCGGTTTGGGTCTGGAACCGGTCTGAACAGAAAGCTGTAGAGCATGCCACACTTTTCGCCACTCAGGCTGTCAGTATTGAGCAGGCGGTTCAAGCCGACTTTATCTTTTCCTGCTTACCCACCAGTCAGGATGTCGAAAATCTAATCGCTGCACATCCACCCAAGCCAGGTTCAATCTGGATTGACTGTACTAGCGGTGTACCAGAATCGGCCCAAAAACTGGCACAACGATTGGAGCAGCAGGGAAGTTATTATCTGGATGCTCCAGTATCCGGTCAGACCATTGGCGCAGAAAAAGGTACTTTAACCGTGATGGTGGGAGGAAATAAAGCTGCCTTTGCGCAAGCCAAACCGGTCATTGCTGCTTTTGCTGGGTTGATTGAGTATGTAGGAGAAAGTGGTTCCGGTTTTGCAGTGAAAGCCGTTAACAATACTTTGATGGCTACGCATTTATGGGCACTGGCTGAAGGCTTAACTGTACTGAAAGGGCAGGGAGTTGATTTAAGCAGTGCCTTGAACTGTATTAATCATTCCAGTGGTAAAAGTAGCATGTCGGAAAATATCATGGCGCAGCGTGTACTGAGCCGTGAGTTTCATAAAACCTTTGCGCTGGATTTATTACAGAAAGATATTGGTATTGCTTTGGAACTGGTGCAACAGCAGCAATTAGATTTATCAGTCATGTCCTTGGTGCAAGAACAGTTTCAGCAGATTGCCAGACCTCAGGCCAGTCAGCTGGATTTTTCCGCTGCGGTACAAGGGTTGGAACAACGTACGCAAATTGAATTAAGGGGTTAAAGTCTTTCTTATAAATTGCTATTCATAGAGAACCTATTAATTTTGAATTAAATCCATAACGACAGATTTATTATCAAAAATATGAAAAGCCGGGAATTTAACAACTCTCGGCTTTCTTATTGAGCATTACTTTAAATAGCCTAAGCAATTTTAAATTTTACTGATATTTGAGCAATTTAAATAAATAGATTTCCTTTATAAATCAGAAAATGATTGTCCATTAATATTTAATGTTCCTTCCCTCTTAGGGGTGAGGAGCATGCTCTGCAAGAGGATGAGAGATTTTTTATAAAGAACCTCTCCTATGAGGAGCGGGAATTTCATAAATAATTTTTAATCATTAAGAATTATTTATGAAAGAGTTCTAATACACTGATATTTACAACTCTGGATTCGCTTCATATTCCTGAATCACTTCAAGTGCAGCACGAAAGGCTTCCTGGGTTGCCGGTGCGCCGCAGTAAGGCAGACTATGCAGCAGCACTTCCTGAATTTCTTCAACCGTTGCGCCATTATTCAGCGCACCTCGCACATGGCCTTTCAGTTCAGTGGGACTTTTTTGAGCAGTCAGAAATGCAATGGTAATTAAAGAACGGTATTTACGTGGCAATACACCTTCACGTTGCCAGGTCGAACCCCAGGCATGTTCATTAATCCAGTCCTGTAGAGGCTGGGTAAAAGGCACGGTATTTTCCTGAGCACGCTGCACAAAGCTTTCCCCCATTACTTCGGTACGGACTTTCAAGCCATTTTCATAATCTTGTTGTGACATGCTTTATCCTCAATTTTATTATTGCTTTAGCTTAACGCTTTTAAGCTAAAATACTATCGTGCCATAGTCGTAAAAAAGTGGCTGAAAAGCCACTTGTAAAGCTTCCAGAGTAAAGCAATAAAATGACTTCACTCTGGAATTTATGACACCTTAAATTCAAGTTTTATTTAAGGTGATACTGAGTGTGAAGGATCAGTTTGCACTGAAGTATCCGTTCCTTTGGCATCTTCCTTGATGAGATACGGATTCTCAAGCTCTAATACCTTATTCAAGTGCAGATCGAATACATCGGTCAACATGCTGTCATAACGGCGCGCATTATAGTGCAGCAGTTTTTCTGCTTCCTGATCATTAATAAAGCCTTGTTGATGTGCATCGGCTACATGCTCAGCAAAACTGAGTCCTTTAAATTGTCCTTTATTTTCAGCTTTTTTAAAGCGATCCCAGAGCTTTTCAATCTCCAGTAGCAGATTGAAAGTTGATTCCATACGGCCAGTGACATCATTTTCATTGATATTATAGTAGACATGTTTTTTAAGGGCCTGCCGGAAAGCATTGTCTTCCATCATGCTATTTGCAACCTGCTGTTTGAGCTGGTCTGATGGTTTCTGTACCGGACGGCCAAATGGGAAACATAACAGTTTGACCATACCTGCTGCTGCACCTGACGGGAAGTTAGCAAACAGATCAAAAAATGCTTTTTGCGCTGTATACAGAGACTTTTCTACCGCAAGCTGTGCATGTAAACGCTCATCTTCAGTCTTTTTACTATGCTCAAAAAACTTGAGAATTGCCGATGCAATAAACAGGTGAGCATGAATGTCGGCCAGACGACCCGAAAGCATTTCCTTACGCTTGATATCACCTGCAAGTAAACCTAGACACATATCCGCAGTTAAAGCAAAGTTGGCACTCAGCCGGTTAATCACTTTGTAATAAGAACGGGTGAAGTCAACCGCACTTTGCGGTGCTGCACTTGCGCCACCGCTAAAGGCATAGGCAAAAGAGCGAGCAGTCCGGTTAAAAGTGTATCCTAAATGCTTAAAAAGCAGATCATCGAAAGGGTTTAGAGCGGCAGCCCGATCTTCAGCCTGCAAAAGCTGTAATTCTTCATAAAGATAAGGATGACAACGCATTGAACCCTGACCGAAAATCATCAGGGAGCGACTAAGAATATTGGCACCTTCAACCGTAATTGAGACTGGAATTGCCTGATAGTAAGGTGCCAGAAAATTACGCGGACCCATCTGAATGGCGCGGCCACCAACCACATCCATACCGTGATTGACCACTTTACGCATGCCTTCTGTCGCATAGTATTTGGCAATTGCCGTCATTACGGCAGGTTTGCCGCCCTGATTCAAACCACAGGTGACCAGATAACGGAAGGCTTCCAGCATATAGGTATCACTGGCGATTTCACTATTGGCTTCCTGTACCCCCTCAAATTTACCGACTGAAATTTTGAATTGCTGACGGATACGAGAGAAAGCACCCACATTTAAATAAGTCATTTCTGCTGTAGACGTAGACAGCGCTGGTAGGGAAATGCCACGACCAACTGCCAAACATTCCATCAGCATGCGCCATCCTTTACCGGCATTTTTGACGCCACCAATAATCCAGTCCAGTGGAATAAAGACATCTTTACCTTCAACTGTACCATTCATGAATGGTGGTCCCGGGTTATGCCGTGGTCCCACTATTACGCCTTCATGACTGGCAGGGAGCAGGGCACAGGTAATGCCGTATTCAGTCTGTTCACCCAAGAGATGATCAGGGTCATACATTTTAAAGGCCAGGCCTACGACTGTCGCGATTGGGGCTAACGTAATCCAGCGTTTGGAAAAATTCATTCTCAAGCCCAGAACTTCCTGACCTTCAAACTGACCATAGCAGACTACACCGGTATCAGGAATCGCACCGGCATCCGAACCGGCTTCTGGACTGGTCAAACCGAAACAGGGAATTTCTTCACCGCGCGCCAGACCTGGCAAATAACGGTTTTTCTGTTCTTCAGTACCGTAATGCAGCAATAACTCACCCGGACCGAGAGAGTTCGGCACCATGCAGCTTACGGCGGTGGTGAGCGAGCGTGAGGAAATCTTGCTCATCACCCGGCTTTGGGCAAATGAACTGAAGGCGCGACCGCCGTATTCTTTGGGAATAATCAGACCCAGAAAACCATGGTCTTTGATGTATTGCCAGATGTGCTCAGGCAGCGCTTTTTGCTCATGAATTTCCCATTCATTCAGCATGCTGCACAAGGTTTCAACTTCATTGTCCAGAAAGGCTTGCTCTTCTAGCGACAGCTTTGGATAAGGATAGCTGTTAAAGGTTTCCCAATTCGGTGCACCCATAAATAGCTCTTTTTCCCACCAGCTGGTTCCGGAATCCAGTGCTTCGCGTTCTGTCGGACTAATGCTCGGCATAGCATTGGCCAGTGCTTTATAGGCCGGTTTGGAAATAAACGACATGCGCAAAGGTTCGATCATTACTACAAGGCTAATCAGGATGAGCGGAATATCGAGAATAAGTGACCGTGGGCTAATAAAGGCACACACTACTGACATAATAATTAGCGTGATTGCACCCGCACTACGCGAGAGCTGAAAATAGAAAACAGCCCATAAACTGAGTAATAGCAGTAGTACAGCAAATATAAATAGCATTGTTATATTTCTCCAGATTTATACCAAGCTGGCTTTGCCAAGATCCCTCATGGATATTTCGTTATTACAATTCATTCATTCTTGTCACTTGAGATTTGGATAGCTTCAGCAGTGCACGTGTGAGAATGATCTTTTTCAAGTATTAAAACGAATAAGTTAAGTTGTTTATCTGTTTTTGAGATTGTTTGAAAAATGCTCATTCTTCAAGTGAGAACGCGCAAAGAAATGTGAAGATAAGTAATGACTTAATCTTTGTCTAATAGAGAAAAATCAGCTTAACGCTGAGTTAAATTTTAATTATAGATATTAAAAAGCCCTCTACTTGAGAGGGCTTTTATTTCATCTATTTAAACCGATTAAGCTTCAATTGTCTGAACTGCAATTTTCTTGGCAGGGTCAACCTTACGACGCACTGCTGGTACAGGTTCGCCATAGTATTGACGGTCGGCAAAATAGCTTGAACGAACCATTGGCGCTGCCCAGATATTGCGGAAGCCCAGTTTTTGACCATGTTTAGTATAACGTTCGAATTCTTCAGGTGTCACGAAGCGGTCAATCGCTGCATGTTCCTTGGAAGGCTGCAAATACTGACCAATGGTTACATAGTCCACGCCATGCGCATGCAGATCATCAAGCAGGGCAAGCACTTCTTCTTCGGTTTCACCAATTCCTACCATTAATCCACATTTGGTTGGAATGTCTGGGCAGTATTCCTTAAACATTTTCAGCAGGTTTAAAGAGTGCTGATAGTCAGAACCTGGACGCATGGCTTTATACAGACGTGGCACTGTTTCGATATTGTGGTTAAACACATCTGGTGGACACTCAGTCATGATGCGTAGCGCAATATCCATACGGCCACGGAAGTCTGGCACCAGAATTTCTAGTAGAGTATTCGGGCTTAAGGCACGTGCTTCTTTAATACAATCTACAAAATGCTGAGCACCACCATCCAGCAGATCATCACGGTCTACGGAAGTAATTACTGCATATTTCAAACCCAGGTTGGCAATGGTTTCAGCCATATGACGCGGTTCATCTGCATCGAGTGCATTTGGACGGCCATGTGCTACATCACAGAACGGACAGCGACGGGTACAGATGTCCCCCATAATCATAAAGGTAGCAGTACCGCCACCAAAACATTCAGGCAGGTTTGGACACGCGGCTTCTTCGCACACCGTGTGTAATTTTTGCTGACGTAATGTGGTTTTAATGCGTTGAACTTCTTCCGGTGCCGCCATTTTTACTCGGATCCAGTCCGGTTTGCGTGGCGTTTCAACCGTAGGAACAACTTTTACAGGAATGCGGGCAACTTTTTCCGCACCGCGAAGTTTGACGCCCTGTTCAGGTTTACGGTTTTCAGACATATTCAACTTTTCCACTGTTTTTGAAGGGGGAGATACTCAAAGATAGCCGAGTTATTATAACGGACTTAGCTACAAATGGGGCAAAAAGGACTATTCATTTAATAAATGTTCTTATCAAGTAATATATGTGAGTTAAATACACCAAATCAACAGGATTTACGTCATAATAAGCAGGTAGATTAAAGTAAATTTTTTAATTTTGAGGAGCGTTGAATGCCACGTAAAAAAGAGGTCGTTAGTGGGACTTTCGTTAAATATGATGCGGTAGTTCTAGGTTCGGGCCCTGCGGGCGAAGGCGCGGCAATGAAACTTGCCAAATCAGGTAAGCGTGTTGCAATCGTTGATATGCGTGAACAGCTAGGTGGTAACTGTACCCACGTTGGTACGATTCCAAGTAAAGCATTGCGTCAGACGGTATCGAGCATCATCCGTTATCAACGTGATCCAATGTTTCAAAAAGTAGGTGAATGGAAACAGTTCACCATGAAGCAGGTGCTTCGTAATGCACATAAAGTGATTCAACAGCAGGTTGAAACACACTCGCGTTTTTACGATCGTAATAAAATTGATATTTTCCATGGCCGTGCCTACATTCAGGATGAAAATACCATTTTTGTATTTACCCCGGATGGCATCAAGGAAACGATTCAGTTTAAACAGTTGGTGATCGCGACCGGTTCTCGTCCTTACCGTCCTGAAATTCTAGATTTTAATCACCCGCGTGTATTTGATTCAGACAAAATTCTGGATCTGGATTATACAATCCAAAAAATCATTATTTATGGTGCAGGTGTCATTGGTTGCGAATATGCATCGATCTTTATTGGTCTGGGCCATAAAGTTGACCTGATCAATACACAGCCGAAACTGCTCAGCTACCTGGATGATGAAATTTCTGATGCATTGTCTTATCACTTGCGTGAACAGGGTGTTTTGATCCGTCATAACGAACAGATTGATTATCTTGAAACGTCTGATGAATATGTAGTTCTGCATACTCAGAGTGGCAAGAAAATTAAAGCAGATGCAATTTTGTGGTGTAACGGCCGCTCAGGCAATACCGATGGTTTGGGTCTGGAAAATGTCGGCCTGAAACCGAACAGTCGTGGTCAATTGACTGTAAATGATCAATATCAGACTGACGTTGAAAATATCTATGCTGCTGGTGATGTGATTGGCTGGCCATCTCTGGCTTCTGCTGCCTATGACCAAGGTCGTTGCGCGGGTGCAAACATGAGTGGTGAGAAAGACGTTGCTCCGGTCACTGATATTCCAACCGGGATTTATACCATTCCTGAAATTTCTTCGATTGGTAAGAATGAACAGCAGCTGACTGAAGAGAAAATTCCATATGAAGTCGGTCAGGCATCGTTCCGTCACCTGGCCCGTGCACAGATTACCGGTGATACTGTGGGCGAATTGAAGATTCTGTTCCATCGTGAAACGCTGGAAGTTTTGGGTGTTCATTGTTTCGGTAATAATGCATCTGAGATTATCCACATTGGTCAGGCAGTCATGAACAGCCCGAACAATACCATCAAGTACTTTGTAGAAACTACCTTTAACTATCCGACTATGGCGGAAGCTTATCGTGTGGCAACGCTGAATGGTATGAACCGTTTATTCTAATTTGACTCATTCAAGTTAGCCAAAAACCCGCAAGATCAATCTTGCGGGTTTTTCTTTTTTAATCTTTATAGCTACTTTTGACCAGTCACCGTGAGGGCTAGGCAGCCATTTTTCGACATTCTTCAGCACAACGGCGGCATGCTTCGGCACATTGCTGACAATGTTCATGTTGGTGCTGACCACATTCTTCTGCGCAGTAGTCACATGCTTTTGCACAAAGTTCACATATCTCATGCATGAAAGGAGACTGCTTTTGTTCCATACGGGCACACAGCTGACAAATATCTGCACAATCCAGACAGCGCTGGATACATTCCCGCATCATCTCTAGCTCTTTTTCTTTAAGACAGGCGCTGGCACAGTTGGCACATGCGAGAGAACAGCTCATACAGGTCTGAACACAATCTGAAAATTGAAGCTGATTCATTGTTGTTTCCTCTTTCCAGGGGTTTATTGCTGATTTTCTAATACGCTAAGCAGAAAAAGGAAAATACACCAGACAGATTAAGTGAGAAAAAGTAAACCGCTACTTTGTTTTGTTAAAGATCGACTGGATCAAAGCTAATATTCAAAGTTAATTTTTTGCTTGAAAATAAAAAACCATTGAGGTGGTCAAAGTCTCAATGGTGGAAGATCGACATGATGAATTGTAATTATTGAAGGTTTAAGCTAGTTCTACCTTTCTCGTTATTCTCGTTTTTATTATTAAAATGGACGGCTACCTGCCAGACTGATACGTTTCAATAAACGGCGCTGATCAGCCGGGAAAGGACGACGGGAGTGCAGAGTCACCTGATTGTCCCAGAACACGATATCGCCCACTTCCCAATGATGTTCATAAGCGAACTCAGGTTTTGAAATATGCTCACGCAATGTTGCAATCAGTTCGCTGCCAGCCTGATCATCATAATTGACCAGTTCAACTTCGGTATGCGTATTCAGCCAAAGTGCTTTACGACCGGATTCGGGATGAGTGCGCACCAGTGGATGTGGATAGGCATGACTTAATATGGGCTGATCTTTAAAGCGATACAGCGGGCTATTGCCATAACCTTGATCCTCAACCTGATCTCTAGTTTTTTGACGGCGCACGAATGGGTTGTAAGTAATCAGTTGTAGCTGATCAATTTGTGCTTTGGTTTCTTTATCGAGTGCATCATAGGCTTTAATGGTATTGATCCAGCTGGTCTGACCGCCGTCCTGAGGCAGTTCAATTGCATACAGAAGGGAACCAAAAGAAGGTAGGGGTGTCCATTGATGATCGGCATGTGGAGTCAGTTCACCATGCCCGGTGTAATCTCCCTGACCAACAGCATTGGACACCGGAACGACATCGGGTGGAACACCGCTATCTGACTGCGCAGCCAGTACCGGTGTATCTGCACCTGGGCGGAAAATGGAACCGAAATAAGTTGAAAACGCCAAGTATTGTAAATCATCCAGACTTTGCTGCTTAAAGATCAAAATCAGGTGCTCGGCCAGCGCCTGTTTTAATTTCAGAATGGTTTCAGATGACTGTGCTTTACGGGCATCCAGACCATAGACCACTGCACCTAAGGCCTGATCTGTTTGCGGAACAATCTTGATTTCAGTCGGATGTTGAAATTGATCTTGCTGATGCCAGCGTGGAGCATCATGAATGGCTTGTGAAAGTTGGGTTAAGCTGGTCATTATCGAGTCTCAGAATTTTTTAATAATCAGAATCTAAGAAAATTCCGGACTGAAATAAAATCAAAAGAAGTGATAAGTTTATGAAGAAGCTTATATTTTTATTATTTTGCTGATTTTACAGCATTTAACTTATTCTGCGATGGATTGCGTGTTTTTTGCTGAGGATATTCCAGCAGATTAGTGGGCACAGAAAGCCTGATTAAAATATTCAAACAGCTCTGGGGTTTGAAACCACAGCCCAATCGACAAAGCCATTAAAAGCAGAAGGACTACAGTAATCGAAATTTTGAGTTTCAGTAGAGAATCAGTCATGGACGATTTGCTCCTCATTGACCCAGAAATGTACCATTACCCCAAAAATGCTGAGGACAATTGACAGCATCCACACCGCATCATAATTGCCACTCAAATCATGGTTGACTCCACCCAGCCAGCCACCGAAAAATGAGCCAACTTGATGGGTGAAAAATACAATACCGCTGAGCATGGTCAGATATTTTACCCCAAACATATTCGCGACAATGCCATTGGTCAGCGGAACGGTCGATAACCAGAGTAATCCCATGATGACACCAAAGGCATAAACTGTCCATGTACTCAGAGGCAGCATGAGAAAGGCAATAATCGCGATCCCGCGCAAACCATAAAGCCCCATCAGCAGATGCGGTTTGGAATATTTGCCACCGAGCCAGCCGGCAGTATAGGTACCTACCACATTAAACAAACCGACTAGCGCCAGAAAAATTGTACCTGTTGTGGCATTAAAACCATGATCGATCAGATAGCCAGGCAGGTGGATGCCAATAAATACCACCTGGAAACCACAAACAAAAAAGCCTAAGGCCAGAAACCAGAATGGTTTATGATTTTTTACTACCACCAGAATCTGTTTAAAACTCAGTGAGACTTTATTCGGGGTAGAGGCTGCATTGGGATTAACATACATCGGTGCTTTTAGCATCCAGGCCAAGGGCACAATCAGTGCAATCAGAATGGCACTGACCACTAATGCTGCTGACCAGCCGACATTCTGTAAGAGTAAAAGGGTCGAAGGCAACATGATAAACTGGCCAAAAGATCCGGCTGCACTGGCAATCCCCATAGCTAGACTACGCTTTTCTGGCGGTGCTGCACGCCCCACTGCAGACAATAACACCGGAAATGACGTAGCTGACAGGGCGAGACCTAGAATTAACCCTACACTCAGATTGAGTAGTAGCCCGGTCGAGCTGACTGCCATCAGGAGCAGGCCAATTGCATATAAAGCTCCACCTACAGCAACGACAATCTTGCTACCATATTTATCGGCAAATGCCCCGGTAATGGGCTGAACTGCACCCCAGATCAGGTTTTGCATGGCAATCGCCAGACTAAAAACATGATGACCCCAGCCAAATTCTTCACTCATCGGCACCAGATACAGGCCGAATGCATGTCGTACGCCCAGCGACAATGCCAAGATAATGGCGGAGCCAATGAGCATAAAAACCAGAGCTTTGGAAAACTGACCGTCAGCCATACATCATTCATGCCTATAAAAGTTGATAGGTATAGTATTCGATTCAGGCAAGAGAGGCGATTAAATAAAAATTGATCAAAAGATAAATTTTTTTTATCAATATGATTCGCAAAAAAAAACGGCCGGAGCCGTTTTCTTAAAAAGTAAAAAATTAACTTAGAAGCGCATTCCAAATCCGGCATAGGCCAGAATCGGATTAATTTCAATATCGGCTTTTGAATTAATCAAGGTCTGTCCGGTATTTTCATTAATTACAGTAATTTTAGATTCATTCTGCAAATGGGCATAAGACACTGAACCCACCGCAAACCACTTATCATTGAAATCATAAGTAAAGCCAACAGTAGCTATGGGGGCAAAAGCATCGGTAGCTTCAAGATCCACTTTCATTCTACCCGTGCTATCCTTCATTTCCAGGGAAGCACCAGCATTCTGATTAATAATATTCTGGATCATGTGGCCTGCAGCAACTAGATCAGATTCAATACCTTGATCTATTTCAAGTTCATTGAAATAAGCATACATAAATCCTACCCCAACATAAGGACGGAATTTATTTACCCCAGTTTTACCAAAATGATACTGGAGTTCAAAAGCCGGGGTCCAGGCACGTGCTTCTGCAGCTTTGCTGGACTGCGCTAGATCTGTAATTTTGATGTCATTGGCAAGATTTAAATTACCTGCAATCCCACCCAAAGGCGTTGCCACAGCAGCAAATGGTGCATAGATTGTACCTTTTCCCTTGATATCTACCTTGGGGGGAATACCCGCCTTCATTTCAAAAGAAATATTATCGGTAAAATAATAGTTGGTCAGGAGGCCTAGGGTGGTGACATCATCTGCTTCAAGACCCGTTCCTGGATTATCCCATTCTGAAAGACCGTATACATAGGAATCTCCAGAAAGGCCACTAGATACCTTACCGCCAAAGGCACCAATTAACCTTACTAATCCTTCGACGACACGATTTGGTTTGCGGTCAGGATCAAGGTTGTCTATGACGGTTTCCGCCTGTATATCTCCCACTTTGGATTGATAGCCTTCATTAATTGCAGTATTGACACGAACAGGCTGTGCTTTACCTTGCGGCATTACATGCAATGCACCAACGGATACAGAAAAGCGTTTAAAGCCATCTCCATCCTGCAAGCTAAAATAAGGGGAATCTGCATAAGCGACCATAGGTAAAGTCGCCAAGCCTGCCATACACGCCAGCATTTTTTTCATTGATTTGGAACTCCATGTCCAGTGTATTTATTCGTTTTTCTAGTTCATTAATTATGTGAATTAAATTTAAAAATTCAGTTATAGAACAATAGGCTAAAAGTTAATCAATAGTTAATCTTGGTAACGGCTGTATGCTTTATGTGTTTCGTAGTTGCTTTTTTAAAGAAAAGTGCTTTGAAAAATGAGGAGTTTGCTGCTTAATTTTAATGTAAATATCAAGAAAGTTTAGCTTGGAATTAACTCAACTATCGATCAGACTAATTTTTGATTATCTACATGATAATTTAAGTAAATTTTAGGCTGGACATGGTTCATGCAAATGTCTGTCTGAGCACATTTATTATTTTAAAAAATACGTCGAGATGAATTTATCCAAGATCCTGCTACCCAGTGGGTTGAGTTTTTTTGTACAATAGTTATATATATTATTGAGTGAATCATATGAGCACCCAAACGACTCCCAAAAAAAAGCCCCTGGTCAATTTACCTTTCCCTATTAAACAAGCAGAGCAAAATGCTGCCGAAGAAGTTCTAGAAGATTTAAGACCAAGACCGCAGCGCTATGCTGACCGTACCTGGATGCCGCCACGTGGTACTCGCCGTTCAATGGGCAAACGCTAATTGATCCCACTCAAAAAGCTATGATAAATCATGGCTTTTTTTGTGGAAGTTTTTAGGGAGTTGGCGATCAATATTTCATTTTTGCAGCTTCCTGAGCATGAAAAAGTAAAAAACCGGATGATCCAAATCTCTTTCAATTTTATTCTTAATAAAGCAAACGAAATATTTAAGCTTTCTAAATACCAAACGAAACAAAATCCAGACCTGATCTATTTCATATTCAGTATTTGAGTAGCTAAAAAAAGCCAATTCAGACATTGGCTTTTTTAAAAGGAGTACTGTGGCCACTTAACGAATACTTTTACGTGCTTTATTTTCCGGTTTGGGTGGAGCAATTTCTCGCTCACCTTGCCAGACATCAATAAAATCTTTCTCGTTAATATTATAAAGTTCCAGTAGCGCTAAAATCACGCCTCCAAACAACATGGCACCTTCTTTCTGGCTTTGAAAATCGACCAGCTTGGTATTCAGGTTATGCAGGATATCTTCAATTTCAAAAACACGTTCCCGTCCATTGCTGTCGGTCGGGTAGATCTGAGTATTTAAAATAATCCTTGCCAGACTTTTTTCATTTTCAGTCAAAGGCAGTTCTTCAATCAGCTCATCACTGGCCGGAGTTAAAATGACCGAATCACGGAAAATGGTATGCAAGAAATTTGCGGTTAATTTGGGCAAGGGTTTTTCGACAAAAGGACGGAAAGATTGCGGGAAAATGACATTGCGCGAGATGCCTTTGAACATCGGTGCAATTTCCTCGACCTTATAACCTGCGATCCCGCAGCCTATGGAAGTAATAAAATATTTATTTTTAGGATGGTTTTTGGTGTAAATCTTAAAGTCATCAATATAGTGCTGGATTTGTGAGAGCGGCATTTGTTGCAAATGCTCGTTCATGGTGGGAATGGCATAGCTTTGACCCGCCCAGCCACGACCGACGCCCATGACTGCGCCAAAATGCTCAAGTGCCGTTCTAGCTGCACCACCACCATGCTGGCCAGCCAGGTTGCTGCCAAATACAAAAACGGTATTTTCTGGAAGGGATTTAACAATACTTTCATCGTGATAGTGGTAAGTCATAATTGTCTATTCTAGGCCATCCTGATCTTCATGTTGCCCGTGAAATGAAGAGGGGTCAAGGCATTATTCTGCAGCGCTATCCAAACAGATAAGTCAGTATTCCACCCATGATCCAAAACAGCATACCGAGTAAACCTAAATAAAGTTGTTGTCTGAAAATGCTTAATTTATTCTTTTGCACAAGTGATACTCATGGGTGAGTTTTAAAAAAAGTGTTTTTGAATAAGAAAGTAAATAACGCTAACTAAATAGAAAAGGCCCAAACAAAATATGATTGTGCCCATATAGCGAAACTGATTCTTAGTCACGATTTCACGATACTCTTTATCTTTCATTATCCTGCCAATTTTTTATAATTTTTAAAGATCTCAATTTTATATTGATTGTTGCATAATTCAAAATTGATTTGGATTGATCTGTACCTTATTCATTAAATCTAAGTAAAGTAAAGCACTATAAAATAATGACAATGATACTGTTTTATTTTACCAAACAGAAACCTGGATAGGGATTGAGTAATTCAGTTTTACCCCCATAATAAATTGAGTCGATATCCGCAGTGAAATTATTAAAGCTATGAGTGATAAACAACCCTTTGAACTGGTGACCAGTTATCAACCTGCTGGCGATCAGCCACAGGCCATTGAAAAGCTGGTCAAGGGTATAGAAAAAGGCTATCACGATCAGCTTTTGCTGGGGGTTACCGGTTCAGGTAAAACCTATACTATGGCCAATGTCATCGCCCGTACCCAGCGTCCGACTATTGTCATGGCCCATAACAAAACGCTGGCTGCACAGCTCTACGGTGAATTTAAAGCATTTTTCCCGAATAATGCGGTTGAATATTTCGTCAGTTATTATGACTACTATCAGCCAGAAGCCTATGTGCCATCTTCAGATACCTTTATCGAGAAAGATGCGGCAATTAATGACCACATTGACCAGATGCGTCTTTCGGCCACCCGTGCACTTTTAGAACGTCGCGACGCAATTATTGTCGCTTCAGTGTCTGCGATTTACGGTCTGGGTGATCCGAATGCCTATATGAGCATGTTGCTGCATGTGGTCGAAGGCGACCGTATTGGCCGTGATGATATTATTCGCCGTCTGGTTGAAATGCAGTATTCGCGTAATGAACTGGAATTCCTGCGCGGTACCTATCGTATTCGTGGTGAGATCATTGATATTTTCCCAGCCGAATCGGATCAGGATGCCATCCGGATTGAGCTGTTTGATGATGAAGTCGACTCCATTCGCTGGTTTGATCCTTTAACCGGGAAAATGATCCGTAAAGTGCCGCGTGTCACGATCTATCCTAAAAGTCACTATGTAACACCGAAAGACAATTTGTCCCGTGCCATCGAAACCATTCGGGAAGAACTTAAAGAGCGTCTGGTGTTCTTCCGGGAAAATGACAAACTGCTGGAAGCCCAGCGCATCGAGCAGCGCACACGCTATGATCTGGAAATGATGCAGCAACTGGGTTATACCAACGGCATTGAAAACTATTCACGCCATTTATCTGGCCGTCCTGCGGGTGAAGCGCCACCGACCTTGTTCGATTATATTCCTGATGATGCCTTGCTGATTATTGATGAGTCACATGTGACGGTGCCGCAGATTGGCGCCATGTATAAGGGCGATCGTTCGCGTAAAGAAAATCTGGTCAATTACGGATTCCGTTTGCCGAGTGCGCTGGATAACCGGCCGATGAAATTTGAAGAATGGGAACGGATTGTGCCGACGACTGTTTATGTTAGCGCAACGCCCGCACGTTACGAGCTGGAAAAATCCCAGCAGATTGTCGAGCAGGTGGTACGTCCAACCGGTCTGATCGATCCGGAAATTGAAATCCGTCCAGTTTTGACACAGGTCGATGATGTGCTTTCAGAAATTAATCTGCGTAAAGACATTAATGAGCGGGTGTTGGTTACAACCTTGACCAAGCGCATGGCTGAAGATTTGACTTCTTATTTGAAAGAATATGGGATTAAGGTCGCTTATTTACACTCGGATATCGATACTGTTGAACGGGTAAAAATCATTCATGAGCTGCGTACTGGGGTTCATGACGTGCTGGTCGGAATTAACCTGTTGCGTGAAGGCCTTGATATGCCGGAAGTATCATTAGTGGCGATTCTGGATGCAGATAAAGAAGGATTTTTGCGTTCTGAGCGCTCTCTCATTCAGACCATTGGCCGCGCTGCGCGTAACCTGAAAGGTAAGGCGATTCTGTATGCTGATCGTATTACTGATTCGATGCAGAAAGCGATTGATGAAACGGACCGTCGTCGTGCCAAGCAGATTCAGTTTAATGAAGAGCATGGTATTACGCCACGTAGTGCAGTGCGTCAGGTGATCAAGGAAATTGATACCGGTGAAATATTGGATGATGAATCCATTGAATTACACGTATCAGATCAGGCACGTGCGATCAGTGCGGATGAGCGGCATATCATGGCAGATCCGAAACTGTTTGCGAAACATATTAACAAACTGGAAAAAGAGATGCTGAAAGCTTCCAAAGAGCTGCAATTTGAGCAGGCCGCACGTATGCGTGATGAAATTTTACGCTTGAAAGCCCAGATGTTTGATTGAGTGGTTTAGCATTTAATTATATTTAAATGACGTAAAATCAATCATAAAGCAAACACAATGTAACAAATTAAGGACTGTGATAAAGCTATTGTATGAACAGAATTTTTTAAATAAATATTTTGTGAACATGCAATAGGTATCTTTATGACAACTCAAAAATCTTCACGTACCGGATTAAAGCTGGCAAAAATTGCGGTGGGTAGCGCGGTTCTTCTCGGTTTGGGCGCCGCTACTATGGCTTATGCGAAAGACGAGCCATTACCGACCATTGAGAAAGTTGAACTGGACCGTTATTTGGGGACATGGTACGAAGTAGCACGCAAGCCTCTGTATTTTCAGAATAAGTGTGATCGTGATGTCACAGCGACTTATACTTTAAATGAAAATGGCAATATTGTGGTGGATAACCGCTGCATTAAAAAAGATGGTGGACAAACCCAATCACTGGGTGAGGCATTTGTGCAGAATCCACCACAGAATACCAAGTTAAAAGTCAGTTTCTTACCAGACTTTATTCGCTGGATTCCGGTCGCCCGTGGTGATTACTGGGTTTTAAAACTGGATGAGAACTATCAGACTGTTCTGGTGGGCGAGCCTAAACGTAAATACATGTGGATACTTTCCCGTAATCCCCAACTGGATAAAAACGTAGTGAATGAATATTTGCAATATGCACAGTCGGTGGGCTATGACCTGAGTGATGTGATTTATACCAAGCAAACTCAAAGATAAATTTAGCATTTTTATGTAAACCATGCTTAGGCATGGTTTTTTATGCTTTGTGAAAACATAGTATCTAATTTTAAATGGAGACCTTTTTATATAAGTGAATTATCAAGCTTTCTATAATGCTAGTCGCTATAATGCAGACGAATCAAAGTAGAGTTTGACTATGTATAAAGGCATTGCGTTATCTGTATTGGCCTCCGTGGTTTTTGGAGTGCTCTATATATTTACGCCCTTTTTACAGCCTTTAGACAGTGAACAGACCTTTGCTTGGCGTATGCTGGCGACCTTGCCATTTCTGACTGCATTTATGTGGTGGTCAGGGGACCTGAAACATATCAGCAGTATCTTTAAGCGGGTATTACGACAGCCTTCATTTTTGATCTGGTTGCTGATTAGTTCGCTGTTATGTACCACACAATTGTGGTTGTTTTTATGGGGGCCTATCAATGGGCGTGGTCTCGAAGTCTCGCTCGGCTATTTTCTCCTGCCTCTGGTAATGGTGTTATTCGGCTGTGTGCTCTACAAAGAAAAATTATCATCTTTCCAGATGGTCGCTGTTGCATTGGCAGTATTGGGAGTAGGGCATGAAATCTGGCGAATTGGTTCAATCGCATGGGAAACAGTCTATGTTGCTTTAGCTTACCCAATTTATTTCTTTATGCGGCGTAAATTCGCTACCGATCACCTGGGTGGATTTTGGTGGGATTTATTTCTGATTTTGCCTGTTGCGTTTTATCTTGGCTTTATTTATAGCGACTCTTTGCCATTAATATTCAGTCATTATCACTTGATATTGGCAGTGCTTGGGTTAGGCTTTTTAAGTGCGCTCGGTTTAGGCAGTTATATCCTGGCCAGTCGATATTTGCCTTTTGTGATTTTTGGGCTATTGAGTTATCTTGAACCGGTATTGCTGGCTTTTGCTTCAATGGCACTTGGGGAACGCGTAGAATCAGGTGAATGGCTGACTTATATCCCAATCTGGTTGGCCGTCTTCGTGCTGGTAGTGGAAGGAATCTTGCATTTACTCAGACAACGTAAACATCAATTAGCCCTTAAGAAAAATCTGGAAAACTATAAAGATCGACTTCAATCTTAAAATTAAGAAGAGATCGCATGAATAAACAACATTTAACAAATTTATGCCTGTGATTAAAAAACAGCTATCTTTAAAATTTTTGGATGCAAAATCATTCAGCTAATTACAATTATTTTTAAAATTTATAGTGAATATACGTTAAAAACTGCCCGTCATAATGAGCTTTTGATTCAAACTTGCCGCCAATTCCATTACAATTGTCGGGTTTAGAAATTTATGCCTAGATTTACAATTAATTAGAGGACGTATCTGTGAGCAAAGACACTATCGTTGCCCTACATGCAGAGCACCAAGGTCGCTGGAAAAACCGTGAAGAACTTGCGGAACGTATGATTGCCCTTGTGGGTCAGTTATATCGTGAAAAAAATATTGTAGCTACAGTTTATGGTCGCTCTTTAATTAACCGTTCTGTGATTCAGATTCTGAAAGCACATCGCCGTACTCGCGTGCTAGACGTTGAACTTTCTGTTGTAGACACTTTCCCAATCCTTGAAGCATTGGCGAAAATTGACAACATCGGTACTGCTGAAGTCGATCTAGGCAAACTTGCTGTTGAGTTCAAAGCAAAAGGTGGGGATGTTAACGCATTCGTTGCTGACGCTGTGAAATCTCTTGAAGGCAATCCAACTTCTGTTGAAGGTAGAGATGTTGTTCTTTACGGTTTCGGTCGTATTGGTCGTATCCTTGCACGTTTGATGATCAGCCAGTCAGGTCTGGGCCGTGGCTTGAACCTGAAAGCAATTGTCGTTCGTAAATCGTCTGATGGTGACCTCGAAAAACGTGCGTCTTTATTGCGTCGTGATTCAATCCACGGTCCATTCGCGGGTACGATTTCTGTTGATGAAGAAAACGAAGCAATTATTGCTAACGGTCAGTTCATCAAAGTGATCTATGCATCAAGCCCATCTGAAGTAGACTACACTGCATATGGTATCGAAAATGCGCTAGTTATCGACAATACAGGTAAATGGCGTGATGCGGAAGGCCTTGCTCAGCATCTGAAATGTCCAGGCGCTGCCCGTGTTATTCTGACTGCACCGGGTAAAGGTGACATGAAGAATGTGGTATTTGGTGTGAACCAGGCTGACATTCTGGATGAAGACAAAATCATCTCTGCAGCAAGCTGTACTACAAATGCGATCACTCCAACATTAAAAGTGTTAAACGACAAATACACAGTGATTAATGGTCATGTTGAAACAGTTCACTCGTTCACGAACGACCAGAACCTGATCGACAACTATCATAAAGCTGACCGTCGTGGCCGTGCTGCTACACTGAACATGGTCATTACTGAAACTGGTGCAGCGAAAGCAGTTGCTAAGGCGCTTCCAGCTCTTCAAGGTAAACTGACAGGTAACTCTGTACGTGTACCTACACCAAACGTATCATTGGCGATTCTTAACCTTACCTTGGGTCAGGATGTTGATCGTGATGAAGTGAACGAATACATTCGTCAGATTTCAATCGGATCTAGCCTGCAAGGTCAAATCGGCTATACCAACTCAACTGAAGTGGTATCTTCTGACTTTATCGGTTCACGTACTGCAGGTGTATTTGACGCGCAAGCGACTATCACTTCAGGTAACCGTTTAACTTGCTACGTTTGGTACGATAATGAAGTAGGTTATAGCTGTCAGGTACTTCGTATTGCTGAACAGATGGGCGGCGTAAGCTATCCTAAAATTCCTGCTGAGACTAATGCATAATTAGTTTTTAGCTAAAAAAAGAGCCTCATTTGAGGCTCTTTTTTTTATACGTGATCAAAAAGAGGTAAGTGAAGATTTAACTGTCGTTTCAATTGGAGTGGTAGGACGCTTCAGTAAATTTTCTAAATCTTTACTCTCACTGAAAAATGCACCACGAGTTGCTTCAACATCTGCCTCCACCATGGTCTCAGCTAAGCTTTCAGGTAGTCCTGCCTGTAGAAGCATTTGTTTGTAGTTTTCAGCACTCAAGTTCTTATAAATGACAGTTTTCGAGCTAATTTCAGAAATCGTTTTAGCCAAAGTGTCGAAGGTAAATGCTTTAGAACTCGCCAATTCATACGTTTTATTGTCATGATCTGAACCTAGCAGGACGTTTGCTGCAACTTCTGCATAATCCTCACGTGGAGCAGCGCTGATAAGGGCATCCTGAGCCGCACCATAGAAAATACCTGAGTCAATCGTGTGTTGAATATTGGCCAGGTAGTTCTCGATATACCAGTTGTTTCTTAATAAGGTATATCTTAAGCCACTATCATGAATAAATTGTTCTGTTTCACGATGTTCCTGTGCAAGAGTGAGCCGGGAGGTATCTGCACGCAATAAACTGGTGTAGGCAATATAGGGAACTTTAGCCGCAACAGCAGCATCGATTACCGCTTTGTGCTGCGGTGTCCGTCGACCAATTTCACTGGCAGAGATTAAAAGTAATTTATCGATCCCCTGGAGGGCAGGCTGAAGAGATTCGATTTGATCATAATCAAAATGGCGAACTTCGATTCCTTGCTTTTGAAATGATTCAGCTTTTTCTACATTACGCACCAAGGCAACAATATTATTTGCAGATGTTTGAGGAAGTAGGTGTTGAATAACCAGGTGACCGAGATGACCCGTTGCGCCAGTAATTGCAATTTTCATTTTTTATTCTCGCTTTTTTTGATGAATAAATATTAATCTGATAACTTACTCAATTTAAGCCCATATTAAAAAGTAAGCTTATTACTAGAAAGGAAGATTTTTATGTCTGCTTATGAAACCAGTAAATTATTGGGGCAAGTTTTATCCACTGATTGTCCTTCTCGAGAAATATTAGAGCATATCGCTAATAAGTGGTCTGTTTTAGTTTTGCGCTGTCTCAGTGAAGGAGTGCATCGTTTTAGCGAGTTGAAACAGCGCATCGAAGGGGTGAGTGAAAAGATGCTCTCCCAGACTTTAAAAATGCTGGAGCAGGATGGTTTTATTTTAAGAACAGTTTATCCGGTCGTGCCGCCGAAAGTAGAATATCAGTTGACGATTACCGGTTCACAAGCAGCTGAAAAAATTATGTACTTAATTGGCTGGATTGAGAAAAGTCTGCCAGATATTGTGGAGAATAAAGCGCGCGTAGCAAAATAGGCTGAATTGCTTCTGGGGTGAGCAAGGACAGGAATAAGTCAGAAAATCTGGTTGCTACTTTGTTTGCAGTGTACGCGATCATTTTAGTTTTATGCATTGCGATTTATGCAATCTTTAAACTTTTAAAAGTTGATATTACTTTAGCAACCAATCTCTTGCTTTGGTCTGCAGCGATCTTTGCACCTGTTGCAGTATTGATGACATATAACAGTTGGCGAGAGCAGAAAGGGAGTGAGGTTGTAGCGATCTTAGCTAAAGATATAACCACTGACATATTGGAATTAAGAGCACTTAATAATGAAATATTTAGCGGTTTTTGTGTAAGCAATATCAGCTTCGAAAAGAGTCAGAAAAATGTTAATGAATTTCATGATTTAAGAATACAAATCAAGAAATCTATTATTCTTTTAAATGATAATTTGTATGAAATCACTACAAGTTTTAATCAGCAGACACAAGAACGTAATGTTGAGTATGGGGATATTTTACACAAGAATTCTAATAAATATGCTAGAGAAATGATTAGAAAATCTCAGATAGGATTTGAGCCTATACTAATGCAACTTATTAATTACACCTTATATAAGTAAGAATTATATGATTTTTAATTTTCAAAACAAGGAAATCAGGCTTGTTGAATAAAATTCAGAGCAAGGTGAACGATCTTCATTGATTGTGTCATAAATATAGTCGAGAAATTCTTTAAAATATGGCAGAATATGGGGTTTTAAAGTTTTTAGAGGATTGGCAATATGCGCTTTGTTGATGAAGCAGTCATTACCGTAGAGGCTGGCGACGGTGGCAATGGCGTAGCCAGTTTTCGCCGTGAAAAATTCGTACCATTTGGTGGTCCAGATGGTGGTGATGGTGGTCGTGGCGGCAGCATTTATATTCAGGCTGACGACGACACCAGTACGCTAGTTGATTATCGTTATACACGTAAATTCCGTGCAGAACGAGCAAAAAATGGCCGCGGGGCGAACTGTGCTGGTCGTGGCGGTGAAGATACCGTATTAAAAGTTCCGGTAGGAACAACAATTGTAGATGTAGAGTCTGGTGACATTATTGGCGACTTGATCGAGGACGGTCAACGCGTGAAAGTTGCGGCAGGCGGTGAGGGTGGTTTAGGTAATACCCACTTTAAATCATCGACCAACCGTTCACCACGTAAGTGTACGCATGGTCAAAAAGGTGAATTCCGTGAAATCCGTCTAGAGCTTAAAGTTCTGGCAGATGTCGGCTTGCTGGGTATGCCAAATGCGGGTAAATCAACCTTTATCCGTGCAGTCTCGGCTGCAAAACCAAAAGTGGCAGATTATCCATTTACCACCATGGTGCCAAACCTGGGTGTGGTCGATGCCGACAGTCACCGTTCATTCGTGATGGCAGACATTCCAGGTCTGATCGAAGGTGCATCTGAAGGTGCAGGTCTTGGGATTCGCTTCCTGAAGCACTTGGCGCGTACCCGTATCTTGTTACACATCGTTGACGTACAACCGATTGATGGTTCAGATCCGGCACATAATGCCAAAGCAATTATGAAAGAGCTGAAAAACTTCTCCCCAACGCTTTCAAAACTGCCGATCGTATTGGTGCTGAACAAAGTCGATCAGTTGGCTGAGGAAACACGTGAAGAATGGTGTACTCATATTCTTGAAGAATTGCAGTGGGAAGGTCCGGTTTTTGAAACTTCTGGCTTAACGGCTGAAGGCACCAAGGACGTAGTTTACTACCTGATGGATCAGATCGAAGAGCAGCGTGAACGCGAAACTGAAGATCCAGAATATGCAGCAGAAATGAAAGCATTCCGTGATCAGCTTGAAGCTGAAACACGTGAACAAACCATCGCTGCAAAAGAAGCGTATCGTGAGATGCGTCGTCAGCAACGTCTTGCCGGTATTCTGGGCGATGACGAAGATGATGAAGATGGCGATGATGATAGTGATGTGGAAGTGTACTACGTACGCTAATCTCTGAGAGAAGAGTCTGAGGACAAGATGATAGAAGTGGTAGATGGGCAACGTCAGCTCAAGGGTTGTAAACGAATCGTTGTTAAAATCGGATCATCTTTACTCACAGCAAACGGACAAGGTCTAGATTTAGATGCCATCTCGCACTGGGCGGGACAAATCGCAAATCTACACAATGCAGGACACGAGATTATTCTGGTGTCTTCCGGTGCTGTGGCTGAAGGTATGGTGCGAATGAAACTTGAGAATCGACCCACCGATCTACCCAGTCTTCAGGCTTGTGCTGCCATCGGTCAGATGGGCCTGATTCATACTTGGTCAAGCGTACTTGAGAAACACCAGATTCAAACTGCTCAAGTACTATTGACTCATGATGATCTGGCAGATCGTCGTCGCTATCTCAACTCATGTGATGCCTTGCAGCACCTGATTGAATGGCGTGTGATTCCGGTGATCAATGAGAATGACACGGTTTCTACTGACGAAATCCGTTTTGGTGATAACGACACGCTTGCTGCCATGGTGGCTGGTCAGGTACATGCAGATCTTCTGATTATCTTAACGGATCAGGAAGGAATGTTTGACTCAGATCCACGGTCTAATCCGGATGCCAAACTGTTTCATACCGTACGTGCGATGGATGAAAGCCTGTTTGATATGGCAGGTGGGGGAGGTAAATTTGGTCGTGGCGGTATGCTGACCAAAGTTCGTGCTGCACGTCTGGCGGCAAAATCGGGTTGTCCAACCTTAATTGCAAGCGGTGACAGTGATGGTGTTCTATCACGTCTGATGGCGGGCGAGATGTTGGGAACTTTGTTTGTGACTGACAAAGACCGTATGACCGCGCACCAGCAATGGTTGGCAGCACACCTGCAGACTGCAGGTCGGTTGGTGATTGATGATGGTGCAGTGAAAGCCATTAAAGACAATCATCGCAGCTTGTTGCCTGTCGGTGTAAAAGCAGTTGAAGGGCACTTCGAACGTGGCGATGTGGTGGAATGTGTCGATCGAAAAGGTCATCGCATTGCTGTAGGTCGTGTCAATTTCAGTTCGCGTTCAGCAGATATCGTTCGTGGTCTGGCATCAGATAAAGTACATCAGGTGTTAGGTGAGGCACGTTCTTTAGAGATGATTCATCGCAATCATATGGCAATCTACTAAGTTATTCGGATTTAAGTTAAGAGATACACAAAATCCCGCCTTCGAGCGGGATTTTTTATCATTGAAATTTATTTAATCCAACCCATCCGAATCAATGGCGCAAACAGCGACAGATGAATATTTAAAATAAAGCGCATGAGTTTATCCTGATATTTCCACCACAATGGTAATCCAGCTAAATTTACTGTTATTGCCATCAGGAACGCACCCAGCATATCAATCGGAAAATGCACACCGACATAAACACGCGACCACGCTACCAGCCAAGCGGTCCAGATTAGAATTCGTCCCAAGTCTCGCTGCGGTGAAAAATAATAGGCGAAGGCAATCCCGCTAAAAATACTCATATGGTTGCTGGGAAAAGAACCAGTCGGTGCATGTTCAAGCAGGGTGCGACCAACATCCATCACAAACGGGCGTGGGGTATTGAGTACCGTAGACAACACTTCACTCATCAATAAGGTAATAGCTGTAAAGATGAAGGCTTTAATAATCCCTGTTTTTACTTCGTAACTACCACGGAACCAGGCAATAGCAAAAATTAGCAAAAAAAGATAAACCAGATCATGCGCAATCAGGGAGGCATAGTTGATCATCCAGATCGAGGCTTGATCAGGTACATTGAGAAGATGAAACAGGGAAAGGTTTAGTTGAGCAGGAGACATGAGTAGAAAGGGCTGGTGCAAATGTCCGTTACTGTAAACCGGTCAAAGCTCAATTCATATCTGAGTTTGTATGAATTTGTAGCATTGATTTTTCACAGAATATTCAAGTGATAAAAAACCACCCAAAAGGGTGGTTTTTAAACATCTAAATAATTTTATTAAGACTTATTTAAACTGAATAGAACCATTGGCGCTCACGGTCATTTTGGATTCACCCGCTGCCATTTCCTGTTCTGGAACTGCTTCGGCATAAGCAGATTTGGCCATCGCCATGCGTGGCACAGGTGGATAACCCGAATTATTGGTGTTGATATTCAGATTCACCAGTTGATAGCCTGGTTTGTTCCAAGCTTGAGCCAGACTTTGCGCACGTTGCTGGAAGTTTTTCGAGGCTTCAAGCATCAGCTCGTTTTCGACTTTCTTGCGTTTTGCTTCAGATACTGTGAAGTTAATCGACTCGGTCTGGAAATTTTGCTGCAATTCTGCAATGAGCTGCGAAGCCGCTTTAAAATCTTTTGATTCTAGACGAATCTGGGCACGACCACGCCACTCTTTTAATTTACGGTTATCATTGTCATAAATAGGGTAAGTACTTTGTGTACCCGTCTCGATTTTCACAGTAGGATATTTGCGTGCTGTAGCAATCGCCTGACTCATGAGCTGGTTGATTTGGGTGGCCAGTTCAGCCGGCTGTTTGTTGGATTTTTCAATATAAAGTACGGCATGCATTTCATCATTTGAAATTTCACGACTGGCCTCTGCTGAAAGATTAACAACATTATAATTCATGGATTCGGCAGGAGCTGCAAATGCGCCTGTGGCGAGGGTACTGGCAAGGATAAAACTGCTAAGTGCTAAGAGACGCATGAAATTGTCCTGTTATTCTTAAAATTGGCCATCTAAGCCGTTAGGGAAATATTAAATCTCAATTGTGATCTTTTTACGAAATATTTGTGGTAAGAGTGTTAATTTTTCTTTCATTTTAACTTATTATTTAATCTATATTTATTGTTAATAATTAATTGTTTAATAATAAATTTTAAAATTTATTTTCTGAATATTAGCTGTGCTACAAAAAAGCATAAAAGAACAGGCTTTCCTTTCTGCTATCAGGCTGTAAGATGATGATTCAGGGGATGGATTGGCACGATGTTTTTTTTCGATAAAGATTAGGACAAAATGTGACTGAAAGTTATTTATTTTCCTGAAAAATTCGGTATCATCCGCCTCCTAGTTATTCGAATACAAAACTGCTAGCTAGAACCTTATAAAGCGCCGAGTCAAAGGACCAAACGTCACCAGACTTATTTCTTTCACCCATATCAGAGATGGTAATTCGATATGAGCGTTACTTCTGTAAACCCTGCCACCAATTCCACAAACGAATACTACTTGACTCGCCAAAGTCAGATGGAATCGAATGTGCGTAGTTATCCACGTAAATTACCGTTAGCGATAGCGAAAGCACAAGGTTGCTGGGTTACCGATGTTGAAGGTACTGAGTACCTTGATTGTTTAGCTGGGGCAGGGACGTTGGCATTAGGCCATAATCATCCTGCAGTCATTCAAAGTATCCAGGATACGATTGCAAGCGGTTTACCATTGCATACCCTGGATCTTACTACTCCTTTAAAAGATGCTTTTACTGAAGCACTTCTTTCTTATCTTCCAGGTGGCCAAGAAGAGTACTGCTTGCAGTTCTGTGGTCCATCCGGTGCAGATGCAACTGAAGCCGCGATTAAACTGGCGAAAACCTTTACCGGTCGTAGCTCTGTGATCAGCTTCTCTGGCGGTTATCATGGTATGACTCACGGTGCATTGGCAATGACAGGTAACCTGTCTGCGAAAAATGCAGTGAACGGTTTAATGCCAGGCGTGCAATTTATGCCGTATCCGCATGAATACCGTTGCCCATTGGGTCTTGGCGGTGAAGCCGGTGTAGATGCCCTGACTTACTACTTTGAAAACTTCATTGAGGATGTCGAAAGCGGCGTGACCAAACCTGCAGCTGTAATCCTCGAAGCGATTCAGGGTGAAGGCGGTGTGGTGACTGCGCCAGTAAAATGGTTGCAAAAAATCCGTGAAGTGACTGAAAAGCACAACATCGTGTTGATTCTTGATGAAGTACAGGCAGGCTTTGCGCGTTCAGGCAAGATGTTTGCATTCGAACATGCCGGCATTGAGCCTGATGTTGTAGTGATGTCTAAAGCCGTGGGTGGTAGCCTGCCGCTTGCGGTTCTAGGTATTAAACGCAAGTTTGATGCATGGCAGCCTGCCGGTCATACCGGTACTTTCCGTGGCAACCAGTTGGCTATGGGTACGGGTCTTGCGACAATCAATACGATTAAAGAGCAGAACCTGGCGCAAAATGCACAAGAGCGCGGTGATTATCTACAGTCTGCATTAAAAGAGTTAGCCAATGAATTCCCATGTATTGGCAACGTGCGTGGCCGTGGTCTGATGATCGGGGTTGAGATTGTTGACGAGCGTAAACCAGCGGATCATATGGGCTCTTTGCCTGCTGATGGTCAATTGGCCGCAGCAATTCAGACCGCTTGTTTCAACAACAAACTGTTACTTGAAAAAGGTGGCCGTAACGGTACGGTAATCCGTTTACTTTGCCCACTGATCATCACTCAAACAGAATGTGAAGAAGTTATTGTCCGCTTCAAGAGAGCGGTTGCTGAAGCTCTGATAGCAGTTCGAGGCGTATAATTCATGGTAGATTTTGCAGAACATCGTAAAGCGTTACTCTGCAATGATGCTGCATCCATTGCTGACTATGAGTCAGCAATGGAACAGGCGACCAAAGCGGTTGCAGCATGGTTGCAAGACGACAAAATGTACCCAGGCGGTAGCATTAAGGAATTGCGTAGCGCAATTTCTTTCAAGCCTTCTCAAGAAGGTATGGGCCTCCAGAAGTCTTTAGAGCGTATGGTTGAGCTATTCCTCAACAAAAGCCTGAAAGTACATCATCCGCATTCTCTAGCGCATTTGCACTGTCCTACCATGGTGGCAAGCCAGATTGCAGAAGTGCTGATTAATGCAACTAACCAGTCAATGGACTCTTGGGATCAAAGCCCAGCGGGTTCTTTGATGGAAGTTCAGTTAATCGACTGGTTGCGTCAAAAAGTGGGTTATGGTTCAGGTCAGGCAGGGGTATTTACTTCTGGTGGTACACAATCGAACCTGATGGGTGTATTGCTGGCACGTGATGCCTGCATCGCAAAAAACTGGAAAGACGAAAACGGCAATCCGTGGTCTGTTCAGCGTGATGGTATTCCTGCGGATGCAATGCGTAATGTCAAAGTCATCTGTTCTGAAAATGCACATTTCTCTGTGCAAAAGAACATGGCCATGATGGGCATGGGCTTCCAGTCTGTTGTAACTGTTCCTGTGAATGAAAATGCACAGATGGATGTTGATGCTCTGGAAAAAACCATGGCTCACCTTCAGTCTGAAGGCAAGATCGTGGCTTGCGTAGTTGCAACTGCAGGTACAACGGATGCTGGCGCAATTGATCCGTTGAAAGAAATTCGTGACATCACCAATAAATATGGCGCGTGGATGCATATCGATGCGGCATGGGGTGGTGCACTGATCCTGTCGAATGAATATCGTTCAATGCTAGATGGTATTGAATTATCTGACTCGATCACGCTTGATTTTCATAAGCATTATTTCCAAACCATTTCTTGTGGCGCGTTCCTGCTGAAAGATGAAGCGAATTACCGTTTCATGCATTATGAAGCAGAGTACCTAAACTCCGCTTATGATGAAGAGCATGGCGTTCCAAACCTGGTATCGAAGTCTCTGCAAACGACTCGTCGTTTTGACGCGTTGAAATTGTGGATGACCGTTGAAGCACTTGGTGAAGAGTTATATGGTTCAATGATTGACCATGGCGTAAAATTGACGCGTGAAGTAGCAGATTACATCAAGGCAACGGATGGTCTGGAACTTCTGGTCGAGCCGCAATTTGCATCAGTTCTGTTCCGTGTAGTTCCAGCGGGCTATCCGGTTGAATTTTTGGATGCCCTAAACCAGAACGTAGCAGACGAACTGTTTGCGCGTGGTGAAGCGAACATTGGTGTGACGAAAGTGGGTCAGGTTCAGTCTCTGAAAATGACCACTTTAAGCCCGGTTGCAACGCTTGATAATGTAAAAAACCTGTTGGCTTTGGTGCTTGCAGAAGCGGATCGAATCAAGGATTCAATCGCTGATGGCACTTATACGCCACCCATTGCATAAGTGATTGTAGTGTGAAAAAAGGAGATCGAAATGATCTCCTTTTTTTATAATTAAATTATAGTTTTAGAGGCCAGGATTAAACTAGCCTCAATATATAAATATACCTTTTAAGTCTTTGCTGCGTGTTTTTCAAAATTATAAGCTATTCAAAATAAAATGGAAAACTCGGGAATATGGAGCAAAATATACAAGAAAAGTCACTCATCAAAACAGTGATTGATCAAGGAATTTCTAAGTATCAGTGGATGGTCATTGCACTTTGTTTTCTGATTGCATTATTTGATGGTTTTGACACCCAAGCTGTTGCATTTACCGCACCCGCCTTGCTAGTACACTTTGACTTAGAAACAGGCGCATTAGCACCGATTTTAACTGCAGGTATCGTCGGAATGACGATAGGTGCAATGCTCTTAGGACTAGTAGGGGATAAATTAGGACGTCGAAAAACATTAATCATATGTACGGCCATTTTTTCTCTAGCAACTATATTTATTGCGTATGTGACGAGTGTTGATCAAATATTAGTATTGAGATTTATTGCAGGATTGGGGATGGGTGGAGCGACACCTGTGTTGCTTGCATTGGCTGCCGAATATTCTCCGCAACGTTTCAAAGGCACAGTTACTACAGGCGTTTTGTTAGCCTTGCCAGCAGGGGCAATGTTAGGTGGCTTACTGGCTGCCAAGGTTGGCAAGGGATCTATTTGATTGGCGGTGGATTCCCGTTGCTATTGCTGTTTGTCATGTATTTCTTGTTGCCTGAATCTTTGGAATATTTAGCGCAAAACAATAAAAGTTCCTCTTTGAGATCAATTCAAAAAATTCTCAATAAAATTTCTCCGGGGATTGGCGAGATTAAAGCCAAAGACCTACTTCAGCCAAATAAGACACAACAACAAAAAGCCAAGTTGGCGATCTTGTTTCAAAATAATTTGGCTCGTACTACCATTGGCGTATGGGGTACTTATTTCTTTAACTGGATTGCGTGGTTCATGTTGTTATCATGGTTACCGACTGTATTGAAACAGGCAGGATTGGCCCCGGAAAATGCGCCTTATGCATCCGTTACAGTAAATGCCGCCTTTATCTTATTTGCCTTGCCATTAGCTTATTGGCTACCTAAAGTAAATACAGCTAAAATTCTCACTTTTATGCTAATTACAGGATTGGTGATCGTTGCTGCTTTAGGTTTATTTATTGAAAGTAATCAGTGGGGCTATATCTTCGCTTTGATTGCATTGGCAGGATTTGGAATTGGCGGTCAGCAGTTGGCTTTGAATTACCTGGTGGTCGCTGCATATCCAACTCAAGTTCGAGCAACTGCCACAGGGTGGGCAATTGGAATGGGCCGTATGGGTGCAATTTTAGGATCAGCCATTGGCGGAATTGTACTCACGCAATATGGTGTTTCAGGTTATTTTTATGCGCTCGGCGTACCTTTAGTATTGGCTCTTTGCTGTGTCTTCCTGATTAAATATCGCATTCAACAGGTTCAAGTCCGCATATAATACTTTGTTTGTCACTAAATCAAATTTCTATATTTAAATAAAAAGGAGATCGAAAGATCTCCTTTTTTTGTGGGCTTTAAAAAAAACAAAAAAGGTCATTTCCCAGATCGAAATTCAAAACAAAAACACGGAAGGTCTGAATCCCGTTTAGCCTGTTATTTATTTGTCATAGACTTATGTAAAACTGGGGAGCAGGATTTATTCTGAGTTCAGGTTTATAAAAATTGTTACATGTCATTGGTCTAAAATTTTAATTGAACCGAATGACAAAAAGAACTTAATCATTGAAATCCATAAAAATTTAATCAAGAAAAAACCGCTAGATTAAAAATCACTAAATCGTAATAAAGCTGTAACTTATCTGTCATATTCTAAAATCAAAATGCAGGTATCGAAAGAAGTACAAAACTGAATAAAAAGTGGTGTACTCCAAATTTGCATAAATGAGAGAGATACTAGAATGCGCTTTACAAATATAGCTTTAGCATTAGCAGTAACCGGGGCAGCTGCTGTAACGACTGCACACGCAGCTCGTGACACTATTCAAATTGCAGGTTCTTCAACTGTACTTCCATATGCCAGTATCGTTGCGGAAGAATTCGGTAATACTTTTCCACAGTTTAAAACACCAGTCGTGGGTTCTGGCGGTTCTTCAGGTGGCTTAAAGCAGTTCTGTAATGGTGTAGGGGACAACACCATCGATATCGCAAACTCTTCTCGTCAAATCAAAAGTACTGAACTGGCAGAATGTAAAAAGAATGGCGTTAATCAGGTATTAGAAATCAAAATCGGTTACGACGGTATTGTATTTGCTTCAAATGCCAACAAAGCTGCTTATAAGCTGCGTCCACAACATGTCTTCGCTGCACTTGCTGCAGAGCTTCCGTCCAATGGAAAAATGGTTGCTAACCCTTATACACGTTGGAACCAGATTGATAAAAATCTGCCGAATGAACCGATCACACTGGTAATCCCGGCTTCGAATCATGGTACGCGCGAAGTCTTCCAGGAGAAAATGGTGGATGCAGGTTGTGAAACGTACGCTGCAATTAAGTCTCTAGACAAAGATGCCAAGAAAAAAGCCTGTTCTACATTCCGTAAAGATGGCCGTGTAGTTGAGATTGCCGGTGACTATACCGAAACATTGGCACGTTTGAAAACTTCTCCAAGTGCGGTGGGTGTGTTTGGCTTAGGTTTCTATGACCAGAACCGTGACCGTCTGCGTGTTGCGACGGTAAACAATGTAGCACCTTCTGAAAAGACCATTTTAAATGGTGCTTATCCGGTATCTCGCCCACTGTTCTTCTACGTTAAAGGTGAACACTTAAAATCAATCAAAGGCTTACCGCAGTTTACTGAATACTTCCTGAACAAAAAAGTGTCTGGCAAAGGCTCTAAGCTGGAAAAAGCAGGTCTGATTTCAATGTCTGATAAAGAACGTGCAGCAGTTCTGGCAAATTTCAAGGCGGGTAAAGTGGTTGTAGTGAAGTAATCACTGATTTTGAAAATGCTGGTGGTAGGGTCAACCTGCCATCGGCTTTTTGCGATAAACAAGTTTTTTCAAACCATTAAAATTGAAAAAACAGTGGAGAATACATGAATCTGCTACTTATAGGTGTGTTATTGGCCATCATGGCCATAGCCTATCAAATCGGATTAAGTAAAAGCCGTAACTTAGCAGGTAAGGGAAGCAATTCTGCAAACTTACACTCGCGTCCCGGATATTATGGTGCCCTGGTTGCACTATGGTGTGGTATCCCTGCGTTTTTAATTTTGATTGTTTGGAACATGGTTGAGCCAAGTTTTCTGGAGCAGGTGGTACTTAAGCATTTGCCAGAAAATGTTTCGGCCAGTCTGGATTCGGCAAGTCTGAGTGTTGTCATCGATCGTGTTCAGGCACTAGCTTCAGGTTTTGGGGTGAGTGATACCCCTGCAGCTTATGAGGTCGCAGCGGCAGAACAGCTGGCTAAATTTTCAACCATCGGTACCTTTGCCAAACTGGCAGTAGTGATTTCGGCAGCGCTGGCTGGTCTGGTCTGGGCCAAGAAACATATTAGCCAGGAATTTCGTGCGCGTAACCAGGTCGAGAAAATGATTAATATCGGCCTGGCATTGTGTTCTGGTGTGGCAATTCTGACCACCCTCGGGATTGTGATGTCGATGTTTGGCGAGGCGATGCGCTTCTTCAGCTTTGTCAGCCCACTGGATTTCTTCTTTGGTACCGAATGGAACCCGGGTTTTAGTACCTCAGGCAGTGCTGAGGGCAGTTATGGTTTATTGCCATTGTTATGGGGCACGCTCATGGTCAGCGGGATCGCACTTCTGGTTGCGGTTCCAGTAGGTCTGATGATTGCGATCTATCTGGCAGAGTATGCCTCACCGAGATTCCGCTCTTGGGCAAAACCAACCATTGAAGTGTTGGCGGGTATTCCTACGATTGTCTATGGTGTCTTTGCCTTAATGATTATCGGTCCATTCCTTAAAAGCATGGGTGCTCTGGTTGGACTCGAAATTAATGCCACCAGTGCGCTGACAGCCGGTCTGGTCATGGGCATCATGATCATTCCATTTGTATCTTCTCTGTCAGATGACATCATTACCCAAGTACCGCGTGCTTTACGTGATGGTTCTTTGGGTTTGGGTGCCACCAAATCTGAAACGATCCGTCAGGTGGTTTTACCTGCAGCCTTGCCCGGTATTATTGGTGCGTTCCTGTTGGCAGCGTCACGTGCGATTGGTGAGACCATGATTGTGGTCCTGGCAGCCGGTAACAGTCCGCAGCTGCATGCCAATCCGCTTGAAGCCGTATCTACGGTTACGATTACCATCGTCAATCAGCTAACTGGTGATACTGATTTTGCTAGTCCGCAAGCACTGGTGGCCTTTGCACTAGGATTGACGCTATTCGTCATTACCTTAGGTTTGAACATTGTTGCACTGATCATCGTGCGTAAATATCGTGAGCAATACGACTAATGAGTACTTCAAATACAACGCCTGTGGATCAGCGTATTGATCCATCCGTCGCTGCCGAGCTGCGTGAAAAGCGTAAGAAGACCATTCAAAGCTCTTTGGCACGACGTCATCGTAAAGAAAAAACCTTCCGTCTATTTGGTTTCTCTGCGGTACTTGCAGGTTTGTTCTTTGTGGTATTGCTGTTCGGTAGCATTTTGTCCAAAGGTCTTCCTGCATTCTGGCAAAGCAGTATGAATTTGCCGATCTATTTCGATCCTGCCATTGTGAATATTGGCCCGAAACCAAAGCCTCTTGCAGGAGAATCTCCGGCGCAGTTTGAAGATCGCTTTATTGCATGGCAGACCGAAGTGGGCATGGTGGATTGGGATGCCCTGATTATCAACGGCATGATTGCCAAAGACCGCAAGCTGGAAAGTCAACGTGATGAACTGGGTTCTATATATACTAGCTCGGAAGCTTACCGTTTGCGTGACATGGTTATGAAAGATCCAGCTCTGGTCGGTCAAAGCAAAGAAGTGAAAATTCTGGCTGATGCTAATGTTGATGTCTGGTTAGCTGGAAATATTGACCGTGATCTTCCAGATGAACAGCAGCAACTAAGTCCTGAAGTACGTCAGGTGGCGGATGAAATGAAAGCCGCTGGTGTAATCGAGAATAGTTTCAATACCAATATTTTTACTAGCCCGGATTCGCGCAGTTCGCCGGCAACTTCCGGACTGGCAGGTGCCTTCATGGGCTCGCTGTTCATGATGATGATCGTGATCTTTATCTCGATTCCAATCGGGGTAGCCTCTGCGATCTATCTGGAAGAATTTGCACCGAAAAACTGGATTACCGATGTCGTAGAAGTCAATATCAACAATCTGGCAGCCGTTCCCTCAATTGTCTTCGGTCTGTTGGGTGCAGCAATTTTCATTGGCTGGATGCATTTGCCACTCTCAGCACCATTGGTGGGTGGTCTGGTTCTGAGTCTGATGACCTTGCCGACCGTGATTATTACCACACGTGCATCACTTAAAGCTGTTCCACCTTCGATTCGTCAGGCAGCTTTAGGACTCGGCGCTTCCCGTATTCAGACAGTATTCCATCATGTGTTGCCATTGGCTTTGCCGGGTATTTTAACGGGCGCAATCATCGGAGTTGCACAAGCTTTGGGTGAAACAGCACCATTATTATTGATCGGAATGAGTGCTTTTGTTGCCAGCGTTCCAGCTACTCCATTTGATCAGTCAACGGCTTTACCGGTGCAGATTTTCTTATGGCAAGGCAATGAATTGCGTAACTTCTTTGAAGGTCGTACTGCAGCGGCAATTATTGTACTTCTGGCCATGATGATCAGCTTGAACAGTCTGGCTATCTGGCTACGTAAGAAATTTGAAGTCCGTTGGTAATAGGGGGCAGAATCATGAACACAACTATTATTCAAAATTCCTTAGAAAAGGATCAATCCGTGAATTCACAACAGACACAATTTAGCTCGGATGAGGCGACCCAAAAGCCGGCAACTCCGTTTGTTTCCCAGTTCGATACGCAAAGCAGCAAAAAAGATGTAAAGGCGACGAATGTGAAACTTAGTACTTCCGATGTGCATGTGTACTATGGTGAAGCGGAAGCGATTAAGGGTATTGACCTGAACATTTATGAAAATGAAGTGATTGCTTTTATTGGGCCCTCAGGCTGTGGTAAATCAACCTTCCTGCGTACCTTAAATCGCATGAATGACACTATCGACAGTTGTCGGGTGAGTGGTAAGGTGATGCTGGACAATCAGGATATTTATGATCCAAACCTGGATGTGGTATTGTTGCGTGCCCAAGTCGGTATGGTGTTCCAGAAGCCGAATCCGTTTCCGAAATCAATTTTTGATAACGTAGCATATGGCCCGAAATTGCACGGTTTAGCACGTGACAAGTATGATCTTGAGGAAATTGTGGAAGGCAGCCTACGTAAAGCCGGCTTGTGGGAAGAAGTGAAAGACCGTTTGAATCAGCCGGGAACAGGTTTATCAGGTGGTCAGCAGCAACGTCTGTGTATCGCACGTACCATTGCGGTTTCTCCTGAAGTGATTCTGATGGATGAACCATGTTCTGCACTTGATCCAATTGCAACCGCTAAAGTGGAAGAGCTGATTTCTGAACTTTCGACTCAGTACACGATTGCAATCGTAACGCACTCAATGCAACAGGCAGCGCGTGTTTCTGACCGTACCGCTTACTTCCATTTGGGTGATCTGATTGAGGTGAACTCGACTGAGAAAGTCTTTACCCAGCCAGATCATCAATTGACTGAAGCCTATATTACAGGTCGTTTTGGTTAATCAATATTTAAAGAAATATTTTAAAACAGAATCTTAGGATTCTGTTTTTTTTTTGTTATGATGTGTGTAATTGATCAAAATTATAAAATGAAACAGGCATGCGCAATTACCATTTGACAAAAGAAGAGGGTAAAGTCGTTGCTGAAACACAGCAAGTGCTATATAGCGCATTATTTGGCTCAGTTCATTTCCCAAGTTATTTAAGTGCTTTTTGGGTCACGTTTAGTATTGTGATGGCGATGCTATTTGTCCATGAGGGTTGGTTTCCCACCTCTCAAAGTACAGGTATGACGAATTACCATCGATGGTTATATGATGTTTATGTGACAGTTTCCATATTCATTGTACCTCTAATTTACTTGCGTTTTAGACAGCTCAAAGCTACTGTTGCTTTTCGACAGAAATGGTATGCATACATTAGAGCTTATGCGCAGTATCAATTTAAATTGAGACATGTGGTCGAAAGTGTAGATATAGATAATGATTGGTCTGGTCAGCAAAAAATGACGAATTCATTTCTACGACATTTTTTGAAACATCCATGGTTTCAATATCTAGTGATTGGTGTCGTGATTTATGGTTGTATTGCAATGTATGTTTGGGTTACACCATTTACGAGTAGCAGAGGGTCGAGTTTTTGGATTCTTGCGTGGTGGCCAATCAATGCTTTGATTATAGGCGTACTTTATTATAGCCAATTCCCTTTATTTATAAGGTTGTTGTCGATTGCTGAAGTACATCGGCAATATCAAATTTTGCAACTAAAAGCAGTGCGAGAGAATTCAGTTAATAATATGGTTGAAAAAATACCAAATTGACCTAATCTAAAGCTATAAGCCGAATTAAATAGAGAATAGATTTTTTATGTTATTTCATAGTCCGAAACTGCCCGCTGAAATCCGTATTAGTCATCTCAATGCGCGTATCAATGAACAAAGAAAAAAAATAGCGCAAACTACTGGCTCTAAACTGGAACTTTTACAGTTGTCACAACAACTGTCAAAAGAGGCGCGTGCGCGTAAGAAAACCAATCAGAAAATCTATGTACTCGATTTTAAAGGTGATATGGCTGCTTCCGCAGTAGAAGGTTTGCGTGAAGAAATCACTTTGATTCTCGCCACTGCCAAAGCAGGCCGTGACCGTGTTGTGGTGCGTCTGGAAAGTCCAGGCGGTATGGTGCATGGTTATGGACTTGCTGCAGCGCAACTAGTGCGTTTACGTGAAGCAGGTTTTCATCTGACCATCTGTGTCGATAAAGTAGCCGCTAGTGGTGGCTATATGATGGCATGTATCGCTAATGAAATTATTTCGGCGCCTTTTGCAATTGTGGGTTCAATTGGAGTGGTTGCTCAGGTACCAAATTTTAACCGTCTGTTGAAAGATAACAAAATTGACTTTGAACTCTATACCGCAGGTGAGTACAAACGTACTGTGACTATGTTCGGTGAAAATACCGAAGAGGGTAAAGCCAAGTTTGAGGAAGAATTGCAGCAAACCCATGCTTTATTCAAACATTTTGTTGAGAAGTATCGCCCGCAGCTCAATATTGAAAAAGTAGCAACCGGTGAGCATTGGTATGGTCGGGATGCGCTGGATCTTAATCTTGTTGATACCCTACAAACCTCGGATGAATACTTGCTTAATGTGTTAACTCAGCATGATATTTATTTACTGCAGACTCGCAAGAAACCAACTTTGGGTGAAAAATTGGGCCTGCAAGCAGCGCAAATTGCTGATTCACTTGTGCCGACTGTCATGAATAAAGTCATGGAAAGCTTAAGCAAAGCAAATGCAAACTTGGTACAAATGCGTGATCCAAAACTGTAATCATTGGTTATAAAAGTTAGTGAATAAAAAAAGCTCACAGAATGTGAGCTTTTTTTATCTATACAATAAATGTCCTGCATTGAAGATGTAATCACAGGATATTGATTCAAGATTGGACCATCTGTTCGCTGGGTTATTTGGACAGATGGAAGCGGGATTTAAGAGCTTCCCATTTTGCTTGACGTCTTGCTTTGTGTTCAGCCTTTTTTTGTTCTTTTAGGGTTACATTGGCGATACGCTGCGATTCATGCCAAGCTTCAACGCTCGCTTCAATTTCTGATTGCACATCATCAAAACTCCAGCGATAAATGGTTGCACCGGTTTTGTCAAATAAAGCATCAATAAAATCTTCAGATTCTTCATAAGCATCAATGAGCAAGCCTGTACTTTCTTCAGGTAAGGCTTGGCTGATTTTTGTCAATACAGCCATATCGTCCTGCTCATGATTAATGTCATAAGACTCACCGAGTAATGCACCCGCGGTAAAGCCTAGAACAATCCCGAGTGGGCCGCCTAATATTCCAATTAAGGCACCAAGCAGGCCTCCGCCTACCAAGCCGCTATCCTGCCTAGGATCTAATTGTTCCTCAATTTTGAAATTTCCATTTTCTTGACGTTTGAGAAGGGTAATTTCGTTAATATTTTGGATAGGTGAATTTTTTAATTTATTAAAACCTTCAAAGGCTTTTGAGGGTTCATTCCATGTGATCAGAATAATATTGTGAGCCATTTCTTATTACCTAGTTTTAATTATTCGATATCGAAGATCATACAATCTCAGGTCTATTAAATGGGTTAATTTTTGTTGATATTAAGGTGTGTTTAGTTATATATGATCATGTATAGTCAAATAAGGAAAATGATGTCCTGGTTTTACTTTTATCTTGCTCAGAATTAAATTGAATTAATAAAGTTAAAATTTTATTTTAACTTTCCATTAATAGAGCATTTTATTATCAGGGAGTCTCCTATAAATATTTTTATGCTAAAAATTAATATCAATTTTAAGTCAAATTTAATTGTGGAAAATAAAATTCTATATAAATGATTTTTTTAATAAAATTAGAAGATAGTGTCAGGAAGACTGTTTATCCGACTGTATTAACATGATGCTGCCTGTGATTATGGCACCAATGGTTGCAAGTAACATATCTTTATGTGCATCCCAGATATCGCCTTGCTGTCCATTATAGTTTTCCGCATCCTCTGCAGACAGACGAATAGCAATGAACCATTCAAGCCATTCATAAATCAGGCTGCCGGCCATCACAAATTGAATAACCAAAAGAAAAATCGTGAGTGGTTTCTGCTGTGGAATCCAGACTTGAAACAAACGATAAAAAACAGGATAAAGTAATAATCCGTAGGCCAAGTGAACAAAACGGTCAAACATATTGCGTGACCAATGCATTGTTTCATTCAGATTAAAACCAAAAATTTGCTCAATCCACTGGTTATATGGCACATAAGAATACAGATAATGGGCTGCTACCACATGGATCAGCAGAAAAAGAATATAAAGATTAAAACTGAGAAAATTTATTCCGATCTTATATAAGCAGAGGAGTAGCATCAGCACCATAAAAACTGTGCCCGCTTGATGGAGCAAATATGACTCTATTTCTAAAGGTTGAATGCTGGCCACTATAACTGCGATTGCCAGAATCGCTAAACTGACAAAATGCTTGCTACTTAATTGATGATCTATCATCGGCGTCTTATGCAATTATTTTAAACTGATCATAATTATAAATAAAAAAGCGAAGCCGGAGCTTCGCTTTTAGTCTTAATCGTCCGAATTAAATTTTAGCGATCAAGTCCTTAATTTGTTTTGCCTGATCTGCAGCATTACCTGTGTAAGTAGCAGGAGTCATTTCTGCTAAACGCGCCCGCTCAGCAGCAGGAACAGCTTCCAACTCGTTACCATTTACGAAATCAACCATCATGTCGCGAGTCATGGCTTGACCACGAGTAAGTGCTTTTAGTTTTTCGTACGGTTTTTCAACGTTGTAACGACGCATTACAGTTTGAATTGGTTCAGCCAATACTTCTTGTGCATTGTCCAGGTCTTCATTGATCCGCGCAGCGTTCAACTCAAGTTTGCCAATACCTTTTAAGCACGCTTCAAACGCGATTAAGCTCTGCGCAAAACCAACACCCATGTTGCGAAGCACAGTAGAGTCAGTCAGGTCACGCTGCCAGCGAGAAATTGGAAGTTTTTCACCTAAGTGGGCAAGTACAGCATTGGCAAGCCCTAAGTTACCTTCAGAGTTTTCGAAGTCAATCGGGTTCACTTTATGTGGCATGGTTGAAGAACCGACTTCGCCATCTTTCAGCTTTTGCTTGAAGAAACCAAGCGAAATATAACCCCAAACATCACGGTTAAAATCGATCAAGATTGTGTTGAAACGACGAAGCGCATCAAACAGTTCTGCCATGTAGTCATGTGGCTCGATCTGAGTGGTGTACGGGTTGAAGTCTAGACCCAAAGACTCTACAAATGCTTGTGAATGCGCAGGCCAGTTGATGTCTGGGTAAGCAGAGTAGTGCGCATTGTAGTTACCGACTGCACCATTGATTTTGCCCAGTAGCTCAACATTTTTGAACTGTTTGATTTGGCGTGCAAGACGGTAAGCCACGTTCGCCATTTCTTTACCCAAAGTCGTCGGGCTTGCAGTTTGACCATGAGTACGAGACAACATTGGCTGGTCTGCATGTTTTTCAGAAAGCGCAACGATTGAATCAATGATTTGCTGCATAGATGCAACCAGTACATCACGACCACTTTTCAGCATCAAGGCATGTGACAGGTTGTTAATATCTTCAGACGTACATGCAAAGTGAATGAATTCACCGGCATTTTTAAGTTCTTCGATACCAGCGATTTTTTCTTTCAGGAAATATTCAACCGCTTTAACGTCGTGGTTGGTGGTGCGTTCGATCTCTTTGATGCGATTGGCATCATCTTCAGAAAAATCGCTCACAATCGCATCAAGCGCTGCATTAGTTTCGCCTGAAAACGCCGGAACTTCAGTAATTTCCGGATGGTTTGCAAGCGCTTGTAACCAACGCACTTCAACAGTCACACGAGCATGGATTAAACCAAACTCAGAAAGAAAGGGACGTAGAGCATCACATTTGCTCGCGTAACGTCCATCTAATGGAGAAAGTGCAGTTAAAGCGTTCATATCGATTCCTTAGATTTTGGAATTAAACGTAAAACGAAACACGTGCAGCATCAGTTAAACCACCTGAAACTGTAAACGCGCTAGATTGTGAATATCTTGTAGCAACTTGCGTTTGCCAAATACCATGCCCCAAGAGCTGCCACCGAGCTGACGCCACAGATGTGCCATTTGCAAGCCGGTAAATAAGGACGCACGAATGCGGTTGGTATGTCCGGCATCTTTAAAGGCTTCGGCATTACCACGTACCATAATTCGCGGATTAATCTGACCGGCCGTATCGACATAGGTTTGAGCTAGATTGGCAATGATGCTGGGGTGCAGGTAATTATTATCAAAGAAAGAAAGCTGTCTGAGAATTTTCTGTTGGGACTGTTCAATAATTTCAACAAATTTGGGATTGCTATAGACCTTCTTTTCTAACTGAAGAAGTGCCATTGCATAGGTCATTGGAAGTTTTGTACTGGAAAGTTTTGGAATTCTGGATTTGGGTGAAGTGTTGAAGGGCTGAATAAGGCTGCTTTCTAATGTTTTTAAACCTAAGGAAACATCGGCCAACTGGTTAAAAAAGTCTAAAGTCTGGGCGTTCTGATTGCTGCCGGGGCGGATATTAAGACTGGCTTTAATTAACTGTTCAAAATAGAAGTTACCACTTTCACCAATGCTTTGCTGACCTGTCACCGCTGTCATATGGGTTAGCTGGGTGGCCTGAAACACACCTGCTAATGCCAAAGCACGATTTTGACGAGTATTCAACGTTGTGGCTGGTTGAAATGGTAACTCCGTCATGCCGAATTCATCCTTTTATAAAATCAGGTTTAGGCGCATTGGTATGATGAATCACACCCCCCCCTAAACAAACTTCACCTGAATAGAACACCACGCTTTGACCTGGGGTCACCGCACGTTGAGGTTCATCAAACTCAACACGAACACCATTCGGCGCTTCTGAATCTTGATACACAGTACATGCCTGATCAGTCTGACGGTAACGGGTTTTGGCTGTGCAACGGAAACCTGTTTCAGGAATATCCTGCTCACCTGCCACCCAGTCAATTGCCTCACTCCAAAGTGTAGTACTTTGCATGAGAGGATGTTCATGGCCTTGGCCGACCACCAGACGATTGCCTTCGATATCTTTATGCAATACGAACCAGGCGCCTTCAGCAGCTCCTTTCATACCGCCAATACCAATGCCACCGCGTTGACCGAGCGTATAGTACATTAAGCCGTGATGATCACCAACCTCTTTACCGTCTTCCAGTACGATTTTTCCGGGTTGAGCGGGTAAATATTGCTTCAAGAAGTCATTAAAACGACGTTCACCAATAAAACAGATCCCAGTCGAGTCTTTTTTCTTGGCAGTAACCAGATCTAATTCTTCTGCAATTTTACGGACTTGTGGCTTTTCAATTTCGCCAACAGGGAACAGGGTCTTGTTAATTTCACGACCATGAACGGCATGCAGGAAGTAAGTCTGGTCTTTGTTATTGTCCACACCACGCAGTAAAGGTGCATATTCTTCACCACGTGAGTTGGTCATGGTTTCACCACGACGGCAGTAGTGACCTGTCGCAATAAAGTCTGCACCCAGGTTCACTGCATGATCGAGAAAGGCCCGGAATTTAATTTCTTTATTACATAAAATGTCTGGGTTTGGCGTACGGCCAGCAGCATACTCAGCCAGGAAATGCTCGAAGACGCGATCCCAGTATTCCATCGCGAAATTGGCAGTATGCAGTTTAATCCCGATCTTGTCGCAAACGGCTTGTGCATCGGCAAGATCTTCCATTGCCGTACAGTATTCTGTGCCGTCATCTTCTTCCCAGTTTTTCATGAAAAGACCTTCAACCTGATAACCCTGTTGAAGTAGGAGTGCTGCAGACACAGATGAATCTACACCACCAGACATACCGACGATGACACGTTGTTGCATAGGATTAGGCATCCAAATTTGAAATTAAGGGAGAATTTTGGTGCTCGTAAATGAGCGATAAAGGATATTTTTGACCTGAAAGTGCATCTTGCACGGCTTTAATTACCAGTGGGCTACGTGCGCGAGCAGACTCAATCAGTTCATCAAGCGTCATCCACACTGGACCGACAATGCCTGTATCTAAAGTGGCATTCGGATCATAGGCGATGGAATTGGCCAAGAAACAGAAACGGTAATAGGTGCGGTCAGGGAACATCGGTGGAGTATAGGTATATATACCCAACAAGTGTTTTACTTCCACGGTATGACCTGTTTCTTCCATAGTTTCACGAATGGCGGCTTCAATAATGGTTTCACCACATTCGACATGACCTGCTGGCTGATTAAAAACTGTGTGCATCACACCTTCAGCATGTTCTTCTACAAACAGGAACTTTCCGTCTTTTTCAACAACAGTTGCGACGGTGACGTGAGCAGTCCAAGCGGTCATAAGGCAGCACCATGGAAAAGGATGCACCATTGTATAAAATTTTGGGGTGTGTGGCTATGTGAAGGGCAGGATTTCTTTGATTCTATAAATAATCGAGAAGTTAAAAAGGAATCGAGCGGTATAAATAAAGGAAAAAACATTAAAAGTATTGTTCTTAAATAAGGTAGTAGGCTGACACCTGCCTGTAATATGCGAAAATGTGTTTGTAAAAAGGCCCCTTTGAAAAAGGAGCTTTAATATATTTTCAATCTCATCTATGTATTGAGCTCTAACTAGACGGCTCAATAATTTATACTATTTTAGATTACAGTTGCTTTGAAATTTCCCTTGGTCCACGGAATTAATAAAGTTGCCAATCAGGGTGGGACTCTGTCTCAGGGAATCACGATGATCTCCACCTTTAACTTCATGGAATTCGATAGGTTTTTTCATTTTACAAATTTGCTGAAAGTAAGCATAAGTTCCACGAGGATCGACAAGTTGATCTTTATCACCTTGTACCAGCATCACAGGTACGGTAGGGATCATATTTTCAATTGACTGTTTTTTTAGATAGGTAATCAAAGGAGTCAGATTGGCATCGGGTTTGAAAACTGTTTTGGGCGCTTGCTTTAAGTCATCTTGCAATTCTGATAGACAACGACTACGTGCAAAAGTAAGAATTTTATTCATCTCGGGGCTAACGAGATTCGTAGGGTTAAGCGTTGGATCTGCTGCTTCAGCACCTAAAAGAACAATAGGAAAAAACGAAGCAACACTAGGTGAAATCTGAGGATGAGTTTTTACATATTCAGCAATTCCCTGATATTGATATCCTCCCGGCGCAAGAGCAATTGCTCCCCGAAGCTTGAATTCTGGAGCATATTTTTGCCCATGTGCGGCTACCATAATAGTGGCAGCACCACCTTGGCTATGTCCCATGACATACCAGTCTTTACTAAACTGATAAGGCTTTAAAAAATGGGCTGCTCTTACAGCATCCACTACAGTGTGCAACTGGCTCTGGGCATTCATATAGGGATGTAAGGTTGGCGTACCTAAACCTTGATAGTCGGGTGCGACTACTGCATAACCACGCGCAAGCCAGGCATTTAGGGCCGTTGCGGCAATTTGCTGGTAGACATGTACTGGCCCGCCCACATAATCTTCAGAGGGTGCACAGGTATCAGCCACCCCAGTTGTACCATGAGCCCAGGCTAGTACAGGCCAGCCCCCTTTGGGTGCCTTGCCTTTAGGCAATAAAATGAATCCAGAGGTGACGATAGGCTCGGCATTTACTCCACGACTGCGATAATTAATTAAAAACCGTTGTGAAGCATTGGTAAAAAGATCGGGAGTTTGCTCTTTTATAGACAGCAGTGTACCTGGTGTTTTTGCTGCAATATCAGAAAACAGGGTTTTATCCTGATTGGCTGGAGCGGGAGAAGCGAACACATATGCGGAACCCAAGCATATGCAGCTGACTATGGTTTTTGAAATCAGATTTTTTATTTTCAACATGGAAGTATTCTCCACTCTTACTTATATAATTTAAAATATTCTAAATTTTTAGGATGATCTAGGTGAAAATATAGACAATTTCACAATAAGTTTAAACAGTTAAATATTTATTTTTGTAAGATTTAGGCCCCTGAAATGAAGTGTCTTATATTTAATAATTTATGTAAATGAATGGATTAGATTTAATGAATTAATTATCTTTAAAGTAATAAAATGAGGGGCTGTAAATAAAATTTTTATTAATTTAAATTTATATTTTATAAAACTATAAAAGATCTAGGAGGGATTGTATTTAATAAAGGGTTAAGAATATGCTTCATGGTTTAAATCACTGGATTTAATTAACCTAAAATGATTGGTGAAAAAAATATAATGATCAATCGTAAAGAGCTAAAAAACAGTAATTAGTTTTAATTACTGTTTTTTATATAAAAAGACAGATGAAGGGCTTATTTTATTTTAGCCCATTCTTTAGCCAAACGTTGTCTAAAGCTTTGTTTTTTATCTTTCTTACACTCTTGAACCATAATAGGTGTAACCTTTTCAATACCTTGTGTATCAATAATCTGATTTTCTACACCTTTATTATTCATATTTAAAGCTATAGTTACGCCAACAGCAGTTGGTTGGTACTTAGCATCCAATACAAGAAAGTCCTCACATGTCCATTGGTTTACCGGTTTTTTTGCGGAAGCAGAATTTACAAAAAATGGAGATAATGCTACGCAAGATAAAATGATAATAGATAATTTTTTCATTTTAATTAATCTCTTATGACGGTTATGAAATTATCTGAGATTATAATATTTAATTATAATCTTATTTGGTGAAATTAACTGATACTTGATAGGATGTATATTAATAATGTGTATCTAATTTTATATAAAATTAATTTAATCATAGTAAGTATTTAATAGATATAATATTAATGTTAATTTATTAAATTGTTTGAAAATTAATATTACAATCTTGGGAAATGGTATATTTCAAGTAAATTTTAAAAGTTTGATTTTGGATGATGCCGAGATTAATTCTAATATACTTGAAATGACCGTTTCACGCATTACTTCCCCTGATTTCTTATACTTTAAATATTTCTGCGAATTGAGACAGTTAAAGTCGGCATTTTCCCAAGGTGTTTTGCTTGGCCATTGAGCATAACCCATATAATCACCGGTCTTTTTGTTTTTGTGGAGGCGATAGCCTAAAGAACCTAGAACCAGATGAATCCCTTCTGTACGTGTTTTCCATGCTTGCACGAAAGCTTCATCTGTCGCTGGTTTAATTTTGAAACAATAGACCGCAATAAACATTTTAATTCTCTAGGTCATGCTTGTTTTTAAGCAAGCATTAAACTAATAGGATTAAAATAATATATTGAGATATAAATATTTTTATTTATCCAAGATAATTTCGGGAAACTTTTACATAATTTTGTGCTGAATATGGCAAGAATGCTATTTCTTTTTCAGTTAACGGTCTTAATTTTTTTGCAGGACTCCCCACATAGAGCCAGCCGCTTTCCAAAACTTTATTCGGTGGTACTAAAGTTCCTGCACCAATCATGACATCATCCGGAATTACCACATTATCCAGAATAATACTATTAATCCCGATCAGAACACGATTGCCAATGGTACAGCCATGCAGCGTTACGTGATGACCAATTGTCACATCTTCCCCAATAACCAGGGGTGAACCTTCCGGTTGGTCTGCTTTCTTGTGGCTTACATGCAGCATGGCATGATCTTGAATATTCGAGTTTTTACCAATCCGGATCGAATTAACATCTCCACGAATCACGGCAAAAGGCCAGACTGAGACATTTTCAGCCAAAATTACATCACCCACGACTACGGCCATTGGATCGATATAACAGGAATCTGCCACTTGCGGAGTGGTATTCAGATAAGAACGAATATTTTGGCTCATGTCAGTATTACCCTGAAAATTTATGATCATTATAAAATAAAAAAGCATACATTCCAGGAATGTATGCTTTGGCTTTAGTCTGAAACAGTATGTATAAATTAATACTTAGAACAGGTTGCTAAAGAATTGCTTGATATGATCCAGCATACGTGCAAAGAAGCCTGCTTCTTCAACTGCCTGTAGTGCAACCAGTGGTTTTTCAGCAATTACTTTGCCATCTAGAGTGGCTACATATTTACCTACTACCTGACCTGGCTGTAAAGGTGCAGTCAGTTTAGGCTGTACCACCAGTTGGGTTTTAATTGCGTTGGCCTGACCTTTTGGCATGGTCACATTAAAGTTTTCAGCCAAGCCAATCTGGACTTCATCTTCCTTGCCGAACCAGACTTTGGCTTTGGCGAGTACTTGTTTGGCAGGCTGAACATTTTTGGTTTCGAAGTTGGCATAACCCCAAGCAAGCAGCTCACGTGTCTGAGTCGCACGTTCCTGCATAGTTGGTGCACCAAAAATTACTGAAATTAATCGGGTAGGGCCACGTTTTGAAGAAGTTGTCAAACAATAACCAGCTTCATTGGTATGACCGGTTTTTAAACCATCTACACTTGGGTCAGTATATAGCAGGGCATTACGATTACCTTGCTTAATCCCATTAAAAGTAAATTCTTTTTCCGCATAAATCGGATAATACTTTGAACTGTCTTTGATGATGTGCTGTGCCAATGTGGCCATATCTTTGGCAGTCGAATAATGTCCTTCAGCAGGCATACCGGTTGAATTGATAAAGCTGGTATTGGTCATGCCAATACGTTTGGCTTCCTGATTCATCATATGTGCAAAGGTACCCTCGTTCCCTGCAATATGTTCGGCCATTGCTTTAGAGGCATCATTACCAGACTGGATAATAATTCCGCGCAGCATTTCCAGTGCAGTTGCCGTACCGTTTAAAGGTACATACATACATGATTCCGCACTGCTACCGCGGCACCATGCAGATTCATTCATACGGACCTGTTCGTCTTCAGTCAGCTCACCGCTCAATAGTTTCTGCTCGATGATGTAACTGGTCATCATCTTGGTCATGGAAGCAGGGGCTAATTTTTCATTTTCATTTTTAGATGCGAGAATTTGCCCTGTTTCGAAGTCCATCAGCACATAAGATTTATTATTCAATTCTGGTGGTGCAGATAAGACAGTTGCTGCAAAGCTGAAACTAGGAATTAATAATAATGCAGCAAGGGCAGTTTTTGGGGTCATTTCTAGTGGGTTCCAATATCTTGATGTAAGCACGAAGAGCCTAGCATTTTAGGACAAAGCTAGGCTGACTTCTATGGGAAACCCAGTCTAATTTCAAAAGTATTGTAAGTAATCGGCACAAATATCGCTTAATTTTAATATGTGGTTAATTCGTCACAAATCACCTGATTTTTTTGCTTCCCAGCTTTTTTGGCATCTGCTTGTGCTTCAGCCAGAATATTGCGGAAATCTTTCTGTTTTGCCATCTGATTTAAGCGTTCCACCGGATTGCTTTGACCCGACATATATTCTGTCACCAGCTTATTATAGCCTTGATTGAATTGTGACTTGTCTTTAACCACGCTTGGGCAGATTTCTGAAAGAACATAAATTGCAGCCAGTTCCTCTTTGGTCACTTTCTGGGTTGGAGTAACATTAATATTTTCATCGGCTGCGAAGGCGGAAGTTCCGAAAAAAGTCGCTGCGGAAACTGTACAGAAGGCCAAAGCCTGAAATAATGGACTTTTCATTAAAAAACTCAAAAAAAAGATTTAGAACAATAATTTGCCTAGCTTAAACTTATTTTTGCAATTGAAAAGTAGGGAAATGTAGCGAAGCTGTAGAAATGTGAAGAAATCTGTAAGCAAAATAAGATGATGTGGACATCATCTTATTTTTCAAAAGTAAATTACTTAGCCTTGGTAGTCCAAGACCTCTTCACATACTGTTTTTTGCTCGTCCTTTGCAGTTTGTTTGGCACCCTGACGCGCTTCTTCAAGCAAGGATTTATATTCGCTGTCAGCCTGCAACTTGGTATAGCTCATGCCTTTATCTGAATATTCTGCAAGATAAGACTGGATCAATTGTTGAATTGTACTGTCCAATTTTGCATTTTGACCAATCACGGCCGGGCAAACTTCGGTCATGACCTGTGCTGCGGCAATATCTTCTTTGACGATGGTATCGTTTTCTTCAACAGTCAGATCGGTCGCTAGGACGGAAGGGGAAATGAATACTGTCAGGCTTAAAGTTAAAGCACCAAATAAAGGGAATTTTTTAATCATCTTGAGCCACATATTATAAAGATGGATGTCGAGCCATAAATATATATAATTCCTGTACTAATACAATGAAATGTCCTAACTAGTCATTTTTTAAAGTAACGAGATTTTTTCAGTGAATATTTTAGTTTCAAATGATGACGGTGTATTGGCACCCGGTATTCAGGCTTTGGCAAAAGCTTTAAAACCTCTGGGGCGGGTAGTGATTGTGGCACCCGAAAGTGAACGCAGCGGATTTTCCAGTGCTTTAACTCTGGATCGCCCTCTACGCCCCATCCAGATTTCCCCAGATGTCTGGGCTGTCAATGGCACACCGGCAGATTGTGTCTACTTGGCAATGAACGGCCTGTTTGATTTTGAGTTTGACCTGGTGGTCAGTGGAATTAATAGCGGTGCGAATCTGGGCGATGATGTATTGTACTCTGGTACGGTCGGTGCAGCTTTTGAAGGCCGTTTAAGTAAAAACCCTGCGATTGCCGTATCATTGAGTGGGCCGAATGTACGCAGCTATCAATATACGCAGGATTATCAGCTGGCCGCCGAATGGGTACATGATTTTATTGCTCGCGGTTTGCCTGTTCTGCCTGAGCGTCATATTTTTAATATTAATATTCCAGATGTGGCTGAATTACAGGGCGAAAAGGTCACTTATCAAAGTCGTCGCCGTCAGTCTAAACCGGTGATGAATCATGTGGATCCGCGCGGTCGCCAAGTGTACTGGATTGGACTCTCCGGAGAAGCAGTCGCAGAACCTAAACCAGGATATAGCGAGATTGATTCAGACTTCTCTGCAGTAGCCAATGGCTATGTCAGTATTACCCCCATCCAGATGGATGCCACCAATTATGAGAGTTTGCGGAATTTGCAAACACAATTAGCAGAAAATGCATCCTTAGTGTTATAACTTTGTGAAAAACTCGCGATTACAAGTATATTGCCGTAAAACTTTGCTAATCTTAACGAAATTTTGCAACCGTATAGCATTAGAGAGGAAGATAATGTTCTTGGTGTTACCGAAATGTGTCGTAGCTTCACCTGCCGCCCTGATTAAAACCCTGGTTTTATCGACTGTTGTTATTTCTACAGGAATAATTACCGGTTGTGCCACCAAACCTCAGGTGAATAATGCGACACGCTATGCAACGGCTCCTGATTTCTATACGGTGCGTTCAGGAGATACATTGAGTGGTATTGCAGCACGTTATGGGTTGAACTATATCAGTGTTGCCGAGATGAATGACATCAGTGCACCTTACCGGATTTATGTGGGACAGTCGATTCGTCTGAAAAATAATACTGCACGCCGTAGTACTAGTACACAGGCAGTGACACAGGCAGCGCCAATCCAGCGCCAAACAATTGCAGTGCCTGCACCAGCACCAGTCGCGCCCGCAACGACAGTACAGACGACACCACGTGTCAGTACAGCTGCGCCGGTAACACCTGTATCTACCGCAGCAGGCCTGCGTTGGGTAAAACCGTCTAATGGGGCGATTCTACAACCGTATAATCTGGCGTCTAATATCAAGGGCATTCGCTATGCTGGCAATGTCGGTGATCCGGTATTTGCAGCAGCAGACGGGCAGGTGGTTTATGCTGCAGACGGCCTGAAAGAGTATGGTAATCTGGTTTTAATCAAGCATGTCAATGGCTATATCACAGCTTATGCACATAATAGTAAAATGAATGTGAAAAGCGGTCAAAATGTAACTGCAGGTCAAAAAATTGCAGAAATGGGATCGACAGGGACCACCCGGAACATGCTTGAGTTTCAGGTGCGCTTAGACGGCAAACCTATTAATCCAGCTACAGTGCTGCCAAACAATTAAAAAAATAATGCAAACTGAAAATTTCACCGTATAATACAATAAGTTGCTTTTATCAAATGATGGAGCGCCTCATAAGTTTAGAGGGAAATTTATGTTAGATCAGCTTCGAGCAATGGGTGTCTTTGCTTGTGTTGTGGAGAAAAACTCGTTTAGCGGTGCTGCCCGTGAATTAGGAATTACGACCAGCGCCGTTAGTCAACAGATTCGCTCATTAGAACAAGATATGGAAGTCATACTTTTAAATCGTTCGACGAGAAAATTAAGTCTGACCGAAGCGGGACAAGCTTTTTTTCATAGCTGTCAAGAAATGTTATCTGCTGCTGAACGTGGTAAAGTCCGGATCAATGAGTTACGTGATGATCTTGTGGGTGAACTGCGCATTGTATCTTTACCAGAACTGTGTGCGAATCATGTGATTCCTGCACTTTCTCACTGGATATCCGCACATCGTGGCCTAGCAGTACATCTGGAAACAAACAATCATGAGGTTGATTTGTTAGAAGGACGTATTGATATCGCCCTGAGATTCGAACAAAAAATCGATGAGCATAACCTTGAGGTTGTGCCATTGATGCAGATTGAGCAGATTCTGGTGGCTGCACCAAGTTATATTAATCAGAGTACGATTATTTCACGACCTGAGGATCTGCAAAATCATGACGTGATGCCTTTAACGCATATCAGAAACCACCAGTATTTCCATTTTCAGCATGTCAATACCGCGGAAAAAGCAGAGTTTGAATTGAAATCCCGTTTCAGTACCAATAATGGTCTGGTCGCAAAAGCAATGTGTTTGCAGGGGAATGGTATTGCTAAAATTTTATATCTTGATGCTAAGAAAAACTTGCTGAATGGTACCTTGGTTGAAGTTTTGCCTGAATGGAGACTTCCCCAGATTACCCTTTATGCAGTCATGCCAAAACGTGAACAACAACCTACAAAAATTCTTCGTTGCCTTGAAACCTTGAAACAATATTTTGGCCAGATTTCTGGTGGACGTATGTTACAAAATGCCTCATAGAATGCAGAATAATAAAAAAGCCGCTTTAAAGCGGCTTTTTTAATTTCAGGCTGGTGTATTAAGCCAAATAAGCTTTAATCATCGTAACCAGACGTTCAATCAGCTGATCCGCCTGTTCTTGGGTAATGTTCAGGGTAGGCAACAGGCGCACGACATTGCCTGCGGTGACATTGATAATCATCTTGTATTCATCGCGTGCAATATCAACCAGGTCTCCACAGTCTTTAGGCAATTCAATCCCGATCATCAGACCAAAACCGCGCACAGTTACTTGGTGATCTGCAAGCTGGCTACGCAATTGCTCAACAATATAGGCACCTTTTTCAGCAGCATTGGCCACGATATTTTCTTTTTGCATGATGTCGATAATGGTATAGACCACACGCGAACCCAGTGCTGTACCGCTATAAGTTGAACCGTGATTTCCTGCAGTTAGTACACCAACACCACGACCTTGGGTCATGACTGCACCAATCGGGAAACCGTTACCTAAGCCTTTAGCAGTGGTCAGTACATCCGGAACAATATTGGTATGCTGATAAGCAAAGTATTTACCGGTACGACCATTACCGGTTTGAACTTCGTCCAGCATCATTAGCCAGTTGTGCTGGTTACAGATGTGACGAATCTCTTCCAGATAGCTGAAACCTTGAGGTGCGGTATTAACACCGCCTTCGCCCTGAATCGGTTCAATCAAAATGGCTACGATATCCGGATGGTTGATTGCAGCTTCTTCAATCGCTTCGATATCACCAAAAGGTACACGAATAAAACCTTCAACTAGCGGACCAAAGCCATCCTGAACTTTTTTATTACCTGTAGCAGACAGGGTGGCTAGTGTACGGCCATGGAAAGAACGATCCGCTACAATAATTTTTGGAGAAGCGATACCTTGCATATGACCAAATTTACGCGCAATCTTGATTGCACCTTCATTGGATTCTGCACCGCTGTTCGAGAAAAATATTTCTTCCATACCCGCTACTTCAGCCAGTTTTTGTGCAGCGGCGGTTTGCCAAGGCACTTCAAACAGGTTACTGGTATGAATCAGGGTCGCTGCCTGGTCGGCAATCGCTTCGGCAAGCACAGGATGCGCATGACCTAAACCACATACTGCAATTCCGGTTAAGGCATCAAAATACTCTGTACCATCTTCAGTATAAAGATATGCACCCCGTCCTCGGACAAAGCTGATCGGTTGACGGCCAAAAACGGGCATCAAGTGAGACGGTTGATCAGGTTGTACCGGTGCGAGGGTAATATTATTCATGACTAACTCTTAACTGTTAGGTGGAAAGAAAAACTTATATAAGCAAAAACTCGCTCAGATTTAAAGGGCAATTGTAAATAAAATTGGAAATATTGCTTTAGACATACTGTTTTGCTTGGATTTGGGTATAATGCGAGACAGATGAGTTGAGGATTTATCAATGACTGAACAAGCACGCGATACCGAAGCGTTAATTCGTGACCAAATTGCAAAACATGCAGTACTTCTTTACATGAAAGGCACACCGCAATTTCCACAATGTGGTTTTTCTGCTCGTGCAGTAGAAGCACTCAGTCAGATTGGTCGTCCGTTTGCTTATGTAAACATTCTGGAAAACCCGGACATTCGTGCGATGTTACCGCAAATCGCCAACTGGCCGACGTTTCCACAGCTTTGGATCAATGGTGAATTGATCGGTGGTAGTGATATCATGCTCGACATGTTCCAGAAAGGTGAGTTAAAGCCTTTGGTTGAACAGTACAGCCCGGCACCTGAAGCTTAATTTAGATTTAAATTAAGTCCAAGAAATAAAAAAAGCGCTTCATATCAGAAGCGCTTTTTTTATGAGTGAGAAATGCAAGCAGAACAAAATCAGTCTTCTGGCTGTTCCTTAGTCTTTTCAAGTTCTTTTGATTCAGCGGCCAAGGTAGCAGCGAGGACCTCTGAATCGGCCTGGACCTCTTGTACAGGTGCTTTATCTTTTTGCTTTTTCTTCTTCTTTTTTTTCTTTTTCTTTGGTACTTCAACCAGTTCAGCACCATCTTCAATCGCTTGCCAATAATCCAGCTGTGCCATCACTGCGGCATAGATTGAATTTTTGCTATAACGTCCTTTTTTATCCAGCGTACCCACTGGTCGAGCCATCAGGATTTCTAATGCCTGATCAATGGTATCAATTGCATGAATATGGAACTGACCTTCTTCCACGGCAAGGGTGACATCTTTACGCAGCATCAGATGCTGCATATTTTGTCGCGGAATAATTACACCTTGTTTACCGGTCAGGCCCTGTAACTTGCAGGCATCGAAGAAACCTTCAATTTTGGCATTCACGCCACCTACTGGCTGTACTTGACCTAGTTGGTTCATAGACCCGGTAATGGCCCAGGACTGATCAATTGGTAACTGGCTGATGGCCGAAAGTAGAGCTGAAAGTTCTGCCACTGTGGCACTGTCACCATCAACCTGACCATAACTTTGCTCGAAGGCCAATGCGGCAGAGAAGTGCAAGGTCTGTTCACGACCGAAATGTGCTTTCAGGAAAGACGCCATCAGTAACACACCTTTGGCATGCAGAGATCCACCGAGTTCTACACTGCGTTCGATATCCAGAATATCACCGCCACCCTGATACACCGAAGCCGTCAGACGTGAAGGCAGACCAAATTCAACATCAGCATAATGAATCACCGACAGGGCATTAATCTGTCCCAGACGATGGCCACGGGTTTCAATCAGTTGGGTACCACGGGTCAGATCCTGCCAGTATAGTTCACGTAAATAGCCGAGACGATATTTGCGGTGATCCAGTGCGGTATTGATGTGTTTTTCTGAAACCATCTTGTCACCTGCCTTGAAAGCATGATGATGTGCTTCACGGATCAGATCACCCAGTGTCAGGGCATGTAATGACAATGAACTTTGATCTTCAGCTTGACGGCTGGAATCGGTAAGCAATGCGGCCAGAGCAGACCGGTCAAAAGGCAGTAATTTATCGGATTGCACATAGTCGGCAATCAGTTGCATATAGGCCTGCTCGTTGTCGTCATTACGTTGTAATGTATCGGTAAAGTCAGCGCGGATTTTAAAGATGCTGCCCAGTTCAGGTTCAAGCTCTAAAATTTCATAATAAATTTCAGGCTCCGCCAGCAAGATCACCTTGATGTTTAAAGGAATCGATGCAGGTTCGATCGAAATACTGCCGGTCAGCGTGATCATATGCTCAAGTGAAGACAGTTTTAAATGCCCGGATTTAAGCGCGCGTTTCAAACCTTGCCATGCATAAGGTTGTTCCAGTAGTTGTTCTGCTTCCAGCATCAGGAAGCCGCCATTGGCCTTATGCAAACTGCCTGGACGAATCAGGGTAAAGTCAGTCGTGATCGTGCCATTTTGGGTCAGCTGTTCTACATGACCCAGCAAGTTGTAATGGGTTGGAAAATCTTCAAAGATCACCGGCGCACCACTGTTCGGCTTGTGTGTGATAATCACATTGGCCTGATAACGTGCCGGAACGCGACTGAACAGTGCCGGAGTGAAATCGTCTTCTTCCTGTTCCAGCACAATTTCGACATTGTTAATAATATCTTCAGCATAATATTTCAGGTAATTTTCCAGACCTTCCACATGTTTGAATTTTGCCAGAATCTGTTCTACTCGCGGCAGAACCACCTGCTTGGCAATATCACGATTTAGCACCTGTACGCGATCGCGTGCATCATCTTCCAGATCACCCAGATGTAGCCCTAGACGTTCCAGCTTTTTATCCATATAGCGCATGTTGGAAGCGAGTTCGGCACGATCTTTGTTGCTTAATGCGTTTAGATCTTCCTGAGACATTTCCTGCAATTTGTCATCGATCAAATGCACAGGTACAAAACAGTGCTCATCGTGTCGCGAGATCAGCTTCAGATCCAGTTCTGCACCTTCTTTGGTGAGTTCAATCAGTGCCTGTTGTTGTTCATCCCCGGTTTCCTGGCGAATCATTTCAATGCGGTTGTGATAGCTTTCAGCAGTAAAACGGCGCTCAAGCTGTTTCAGGATGGTTTGCCAGCTTTGATTTAACATCGCCTGAAATTTTGGTGCCTGCCCAGGGGGTAGTTCCAGTGCAAGCGGCTGACGCTGGTTTTGAAAGTTATTGACATAGACCCAGTCATTAGGAGTATCCATGGTTTTGGCATGCTGCTGTAGCAAACGTTTCACCATGGTGCGTTTACCAAGACCTGCTGTACCGACGGCAAAAATGTTATAACCGGAATAAGGCAGGGCAATCCCGGCCTCGACTGAAGCACGTGCACGATCTTGGCCCAGAAAATTATTCAGGGGCTTGATCCTTTTGGTAGACGCAGGAATTTTTTCTAGATTAGGAATATGTGTCAGTTGTATTGATTTTAAGCGGGTATGTTCAAGGGTGTTTTGAATTTCACTTTGTTCAAATGCCGAGATGAGTAAATCTGAGCGGATATTTTCTGGTGTTGTCGTATTGTTGCTGGCGATAGAAGAATTAATTTGATCGAGTCTCTGGGTCACTGTTGAAAATCCAAAACGAAATATTACGTTGATGAGAGTTAAGGTATACAGATTTACTTGAAAAATTCAAGCCAACATGTCGCTTTTCCCAGAAAATAAAAAACCGGAAATGTGATAAATATATAAATCTTGTTGAAAGATACGCTATTACAGGATTGAATAGCAGCAATTGGTTTTTCTGCGGAAAATAATAAAGCAATGACAACACAAACGACGGGTTGGAAATCCGCATTTACAGCATTTTTAGATCGACGTGCCTTGATTATGCTGTTCTTGGGATTTTCGGCTGGTGTGCCGATTCTTCTGATTTTTTCCAGTCTGTCTTTATGGTTAGGTGAGGCCGGAATCAGCAAAAGTGCTGTAACTTTCTTTAGCTGGGCGGCATTGGGCTATTCTTTTAAATTTGTCTGGGCTCCGCTCATTGATGAACTGCCAGTGCCCTTTTTGACCAAGGCCCTGGGACGCCGTCGTGCCTGGTTGCTGATCGCCCAGATTCTGATTGTCTGTGCTATTCTGATTATGGCATTTTCTGATCCTGCGCTAGGAACGACCCATTTACAGCAAATGGCACTGGGGGCAGTGTTGCTCGGCTTTTCCGCAGCAACGCAGGATATTGTGATTGATGCTTACCGGATCGAGCTGGCAGAAACCCAGATGCAGACTGTGCTAGCCGCCACCTATAATGCCGGTTACCGGATCGGGATGATTGTTGCGGGTGCCGGGGCATTATTTTTGGCTGCCTATCTGGGTACAGCGAAAGGCAACTATATTTATGATGCCTGGAAATGGACCTATATGGCGATGGCTGCGGTCATGATGGTGGGTATTGTCACCACACTGTCCATCCGGGAACCACAGGTTAACCGGGTACGCAAGCACTATGTACGCAGTGACTATTTTCGTCTGGTCGCAGTGTTTTTTGTTGCGGTCATCAGTTTTGTACTGAGCTATGTCTATTCGGGCAATCTGGTGGCCAGCGTCACGGAACAGTTTGCCATTCAAGATACCTTTGTCTTGTTCTGTTTTGAAGCTTTACGTTTTATTGGCTCGGGTGCAGTAGCCTTTGCCGTTGGCACCAGCCTGGTAAAAATGGGTGCAGTCAACAAGCAGATGGCCTATGAAACCTGGGTTGATCCGGTTGCCGATTTCTTTAAACGGTATGGTTTGAAGTTGGCTTTGGTGCTGTTATTGCTGATTGGTTTTTATCGGGTTTCCGATATTATTGCCGGGGTGATTTCCAATGTCTTTTATCAGGACCTGAATTTCAGTAAAGAGCAAATCGCTGAGGCGGTCAAAGTTTATGGCGTTATTTTCTCTTTGATCGGTGGATTTCTGGGTGGGTTGTTGGCCCAGAAAATGAATATCATGAAACTGATGTTTGTCGGTGCTCTACTGGCCTGTTTGACCAATCTCATTTTTATTGGGCTGGTCAAGTCAGGTGAACAACTGGCCGCTGTTGAAGTTAGGGTGGCTAATCAGGTTTATCAGGCAGATACAGATGAAGTTGGTTACTGGAAGCTGGAGCTACCGAGTGCCGTGCTGGCGCAAAGCAAGCAGTTACAAGTATCGGCTGCTTATCTGGATGGAGATGTTACTGATCAGGCCCCGGTACAAGTCAGTATGCCGTATTTAACTGAAAAACCGGGCAGCACCCAGTTACAGATCCTGCCGATTACGAGTGATAATACGCTTACAGCTGCTGAACAGGACAAGACCATTGTGGTGCGTGGCCAGTATGTCGGTAAAGCACTGCCAGAAAATCAAAAGATCGTGTTGCAGATTAACGACCAGAATATTGATGCGAAACTGGAAAGTGAGGGCATATTTACTGCCGCGATTCCAGCACAGCAACTGATCCAGTCACCCGCACATATTATCAGTGCAGTCTTGATGCAAGATGGTCAGGCACTGCAACAAACAACCCATGTTTATCAGGTCAATGAACAGTTGACCCATACCCCGAATCTGGATATTGATATCCAACCTTTAGCATTGGTAGATAACAACAGTTCAGATACAGTCGAGGTCAGTGGTAAGGTAATTAAACCTTATAGCGACAAGTGGCTTTATTTTGCCATTATTGTCGATAACCTGGCCGCCGGGCTTGCAGGTGCTGCATTTATTGCGTTCTTATCGAGCTTGACCAGTGTCTCATTTACCGCCGTTCAATATGCGATTTTTAGCTCTCTCATGACCCTGACGCCTAAGATTTTAGGCGGATATTCGGGTACTATAGTCACCCATATCGGTTATCCGAACTTCTTCCTAATGACTACTCTAATCGGGATCCCCATTCTGATTCTGGTAGTCTGGGTTGCAAAATTGCTCGGTGAACACCAACAACAATCTGTACAAAAGGATGATTAATATGCGCATGCTGCATACCATGTTACGTGTAGGCAATTTAGAACAGTCTCTCAAGTTCTATACTGAAGTACTTGGCATGACTCTGCTTCGTAAGCGTGATTACGAAGAAGGTCGTTTTACCCTGGCTTTTGTCGGTTATGGCGATGAAGAAAATCATACCGTGCTAGAGCTGACGCATAACTGGGATACAGACCATTATGAGCTGGGCAATGGCTATGGTCATATTGCGATAGCAGTTGATGATGCTTACAAGGCATGTGAAGAAATTAAAGCGCGTGGCGGTAACGTCGTGCGTGAAGCCGGTCCGATGAAAGGTGGCGTGACTGTGATTGCATTTGTAGAAGATCCAGACGGTTATAAAATCGAGCTGATCCAGCAGGATCAGGATGCACGTAACAACTAAGCGTGGTGTAGTGAAATATATTCATGTATAGATGAATATATTACATCAAGCTGAATGCGTAGTATCAGCCCGGCATCTGTTAAGATAGCCGGGCATTTTTATATCAAACAATAAAATCTAAAATTTGAGGGATTAAAGGGATATGCTTAAATTCTTGGCATTGGATCGTTTTACGATACTGTTATTTGTGATGGTCTTGCTGGCCAGTGTATTGCCCGTTTCAGGGCAGGCGGCTGGAGTCTTTGGCTGGGTAACAACGGGAGCCATTGCCATCCTGTTTTTTTTGCATGGTGCCAAATTATCTCGCGAGGCAGTTGTAGAAGGCATTATGCACTGGAGATTACATACTTTAGTGTTTGCACTGACTTTCGTCATGTTTCCAATCTTAGGACTTTTGGCCAAGCCAATTTTATTGCCGATGCTCGGGCAGGAGCTGTATTGGGGCTTCCTGTTTATGTGTTTCTTGCCCTCTACGGTGCAGTCTTCTATCGCCTTTACCTCAGTGGCACATGGTAACGTTGCCGGGGCTGTGTGTAGTGCCTCTTTTTCCAATCTTATTGGAATGTTTATTACTCCGGTCCTGGTGGCATTTTTTATTCTTGGTCAATCTGAACATGATTTTGACCCGACCACCTCGATTATCCAGATTACATTGCTACTACTGGTGCCGTTTGTTCTTGGGCAGGTGTTGCGTCCCTGGATTTATCCTTACATGATGAAAGTGCCACAAATCGTCAAGATTTTCGATCAAGGCTCGATTCTTTTGGTGGTTTATGGGGCTTTCAGCAGTGCTGTAGTGGCCGGACTCTGGAATGAGGTTAGTCTGGGTACCCTGTTATTGCTATTACTGGCCTGCTCGGTATTGCTTACCATTGTAATGCTGCTATCACTTTATATTCCGCGCTGGCTGGGCTTTAGCCGCGCTGACCAGAAAACGGCATTCTTTTGTGGTTCTAAAAAAACCCTGGCCAGTGGAGTGCCGATGGCGCAAATTTTATTTATTGGTCAGCCATTAGGTATGATTGTTTTGCCGATCATGATTTTCCATCAGATTCAGCTGATGGGGTGCGGAATTATTGCTAATCTGTGGGCCAAAGAAGATGAATCAGAGTTAGCAGCAGAAATAGAAGAATAATTCGCATATTGCATTCGTTTCACGTATAATAATGCCCACTTGTTGTGCTTAGCTCTGACGGTATCCGTCTCGGTGGGCCAAAAGAATGGTCTGTTGTGGTGTTGATCTGCATGAACATTGTTTCTGCTTCCTCAGTTGAGAGTGATCAATAGCGATGACAGCTAAACCTTCTTGAACCTAATGGAGTAATCGACGATGCGCGCCGATATTCACCCAAAATATGATACTTTAGTTGCTACTTGTTCATGTGGTAACGTAATCGAAACTCGTTCAGCTCTTGGTAAAGAAACTCTTTATCTAGACGTATGTTCAGCTTGCCACCCATTCTATACTGGTAAGCAAAAGAATGTTGACACTGGCGGTCGTATCGACAAGTTCAAACAACGTTTTGCTGGTATGTCACGTTCTGTTAAACGTTAATACCCAAAATGAAAAAAACGGGCTTGAAGCCCGTTTTTTTGTGCCTGAAATTCAGAAAACTATAAGCTTATTTTCTGAATTTCAGCTGTGTAGAAGTTGTTAATGCTCTTGTACATCTATTAAATGATCCAGTTTTTTCTGGAAATAATTACCCTCAATAAAGCGGGCATCTACATTCCAGGCATTGGCAAACAAGGTCATGTCATTTAGTTCACGAATCACAATATTAACTGGCTTAATATCATTATAGCCGGTGATTTTTTCTTGCAATTGCTCAATACCGGTGTCACTGTTGAGCATCTGGGTCAATTCGGTGTGCAAGGACAGGGCATTGATATCGAACTCGCGCAATAAAGTCTCGCTGTACATAGAATGACCAAAGTCACGCAGTGAAATTCGTGCACCATGCTCGCGTAAATTTCTCAGGTATTTCTGGGCATCCTGCTGGTTCATCAAGATATCTTCTTCAGAAAACTGTAGGGTGAGCGGATGCTGCTGCTTACTGCGGATGATCGTAATCAGTTTGGAAATAAATTCAGGGAAAGTACGGTCTTTAAACAGTACAGCACGGTTTAAGTTCACGATTAAACGGGCATCTGGATACTGAACAATAAAGTTATGTAGCTGCTTACTGGATTCTACCAGAATCCAGCGGTCCAGTTTAATGGACAGCTCATCATCTTCACGAAGTTCTACAAGATTGGAAATATCCTGCCATTTATTTTCAAAGATAAAGCCGCTGGTCACTTCATACGTGTACAGATCAGTATCTTCTTTATCATAAAGCTGTTGATATTTCAGATGAATTTCACCACGTTCCAGACATTCACTTAAAGTTTTTAAAATAGAAGGTGTGGTGCTCGGAAGAGAGGTGACTGCTGGACTGATCGTCGCAACTGTTGGGCTGGCAACTGGTTTGTCAGCAACACTGAAGTCTATACTCGGCATATCTAAAGAGCTTGGAGTGCTCGATGAAGGTGGAATGTCGAGTTTAAATTCAGACGCCACTTCTGCTTGAGGTAATGGAGTAGAGAATGCTTGTGCAATCAATGTATTGCAATGTATTTCATCCTGCAATCCCTGCTCAAGCATGACATAGCCCAAGCGTAAATTCAGAGGGAATGACTTTTGTCCTACTGTAATAAGTTGTGGCTTGCTTAAGGCATTTAAACTGATCAGTTTGGATTCAAGAATTGCTTTAGAATCTGCCTGGAACAGACCAACAATGACGTCATATTCGAGTTTAAATAGTGGAAGTCGGGTCTGCTCCATGAGGAACTCTTTGACTGTATTAAAGTACCCACTAAAAGTAGTCCAGTCGGATTGCAGAAGTTCTGGGTCATAAGCACCGAAGGAGAAAGTGACCAAGGCATTAGCAGGTGCAGACTGCTTGTTCAGTTCGCGCTTAAGTAACTGGAAAGTGCTTGGTTTTCCTGCAGTCTTCTCGGTAGTAACGGCTTGCGACTGGGTATCAATGCTAATTTGCACTGCATCTTCTTCAGAGGTTGAGGGCAAGAATTCCAGTTTTAAAGGACCCGATGCTGATACCTGGGGATTAAGGGATTGGATTTCGACCCGACCTAAATCAAACTGACCTTGAGAAATCTTTTTGAAACGTGTTTTGAAATCATTTAAGTCTGAAGGCTGAAGAAGATCCAGAAGTGGTAACCCAATAATTTCATCTTCATTTTGCAGGCCAAACAGTTTCAGGTAGTCTGCATTGGCTTGAATATGAATCCCTTCCTGAATGGTTGCGACAGCCCGGTTGCTGTCATCTACTAAAGATTGTGCCTGAATCTGTGCCGTTTCCAGTTCATTCATTAAATATTGCTGGGTCTGCGATAAACGGCTGAATGACAATGCTCGAACCAGTCCCACATAAAAGCGTTCCAGGTAATCGAAATTGAGAATGTCATAGATCCCTTTATGGATATATTGTGCATATTGTTCAGCGCGGTAATCATCTGGTTTAAGCAAAATCATCGGCAGATTGGGTTGCTGCGAAAGACGCACCAGACTTAAGGCCTGTTCATATTTAAGGTCATATGCACGGCCAAAAATAATCAGATCCCAGTTGAAATTTAACTGCTTTTCAAAAGATTTCAGGTCATCTAGCAGAACAGCATTGACCTGATAATCATTATTCGTCAGAAGATCACAGATTTGGTTATATCTAATTTGATTATCATCAATAATGAGTAAACGTGTTTCAGTACGTTTTAACTTTTTAGACAATAATGGATTTCTCACTTCAATGCTTCCCATAAATCATGATTTCTGCTTTCATTCATATGCTGATCGATAAAGTTTTCGATCCTTTCTTCTTCCTGATCATTGAGTAATTCATAATCGAAACGGATGAAACTTTGTGTAATCAGTTGTGCTTTGGTCAGATAGATTTTGACTTCTTCCTGACCGAGACGTAAATGAATGGTTTGTTTTTCCCTAAACATCTGTGAGCCAGAAACAATAAGACTAGTCGAAACCTCATCTAGTTGCGTCATTTTCACCAGGAGTGCCGGTTGATAATTGACATGATGGCGTTCGGTACGGGTATAGGCAGCACAAGGGAAGAGCTCTTGTGCCAGAATTTCCAGGCCAATTTCCAGGCTCTTATCTGTTGACTGCTTGATCCAGCGAATCACACCGCCACGCCACTGGCTCTGGGTTTTTTCCTGAACCAGGATGAATTCACCGGTTTTCAGGTTGGCAGGGGTAACGTCGGTCCATTTAATCCGGTAACCATTGACACTAATATCCAGAACTTCAGCACTATGGATCTGTTTGGTTTCACGATCGAGCGCCTTAATACTGCTAAAACCACTTGGAATGGAATTTTCCAACGAACTGACAAAACTACTTTCGCTCTGGAAATTGTAATTGGCACCAAGTTCGAGTGTTTCGTTAAAATTTTTGCCTTTAGACAGGTAAAAATGCGCTACCGTTAAGCCAAAGCAGATGTTGATCTGGGCTGAATACTCATAACGTTCATGACGGCGCTCGACATTATTGGAAAGCAGATTATAGATATGAAAATGCAGAGCAGGGGTCAGAAACAGTTTTTCATTACGTGACAGATACTGGGCATTTTTGCTTTGGGTGCCGGTTAAATGATCCATCAGATTTTGGGTGGAAATATAGAAGCTTGGCTGAAATTGGGCTTCCTGATGGGAATTAAAGATCGGCGGATGGTCTTTGCTGGCATCAACCACATAACGGGATAATGTGGTTTCCTTTGGCAGGATCTGTACCAGTTTGGCCCAGTCAAAACTACACAAATACAGCCCTTGGATTTCTGCAGGCCGGATTTGATGAGTATTGAAAATATCCAGTAAAATCAGTTGTGAATAGGCATGTGCAATATTCTGGATCTCATGCTGGGTGCCCAATACCTGATTGATATTGGTTTGATAGAAATTATTATCTATGGCATATTCAAGCAGTTGGTGAGCGGCCAGCCATTGTCCCAGTCCTGGCGTGCTATAAAGCATATGCTGTTGATATAACAGAAGTGTAAGTTGCTGCAGTGCATAATAAATCGAGACCATCCGGGCAGTTTGAATGCTTTTCTTTTTACCCAGAGAGAACAGCGAAAACTTCTGATGCGTCAGCTGATGATTGCAGCGCTTAACGATATCGATATAAATTTTGGCAAAATGACTGCGCAGCAGCATGGCCAGCTCAATAATCTGGTCATTACGATCCGATGTGATCAGTCCTTGGTTAACGAAATGCTTTTCCAGGCTGGTCAGAACATTTTCAAGAGTTGGATGTAAAATCTGAATCAGGTCAAAGCGCTGGGTTTCTGTACATTTCAGCTCAGAAACTTCCAATAGGGCATTAAACAGGGATTTGGATGAATTCCCCAGTTGTAGAATTGAAATTCCTGCAACCCATTCCTGTAGAGCTTTGGCAGTGGTTGGGCAAAAGCTCAACTGCTCTCGTTTTAGTTCAGTCGGTGTCTGAAAAATGTCTGAAGTATGCGTGCTCATCTTTATTATTTAACTCAAAAATGTTGAAACCCCAAAAAGCGGTGTCTTATTCTTCTCGCCCGCTATTTCTCGAACCAGTTTAGGAACCAGATACCCCGGTAGGCTCGCTAAAACTTCTGTATAAATCTCATTAATATGGTCAGATGCCAAATCAAAATGATGGGCACCTTTTACTTTATCAAGTACATGTAAATAATAAGGCATGACCCCAGCATCGAACAAGCGATAGCTTAAATCTACTAAAACCTGAGCAGAATTATTAACCCCATTTAATAAAACCGCCTGATTCAATACAGTAATCTGGTGTTGAACCAGCTGGTTTAAACGCGTGCAAGTGAAGTCGTCCAACTCCGATGCATGGTTTGAGTGTACCACCAGAATAATACGTAGCCTACTGTTTTTTAACATGCTAAGTAACTCTTCGTCGACTCGGTTGGGGATCACAATAGGAACTCGTGAATGTATTCTTAAGAATTTGAGATGTGGTACTGATTCCAGTCGTTCAATCCAGGTTTTTAATTTTCGGTTCGATAAGGTCAGTGGGTCACCACCACTCAAAATCACTTCATTAATATCGGGTTGGCTTTCCAGATATTGCTTGATATTTATCCAGTCTTCATTTTTAGGCAGATTTTCCTGATAGGGAAAATGCCGGCGGAAACAATAACGGCAATGGACAGCACAGGCACCAGTCAGTGTCAGCAGGAAACGGGATTTATATTTGTGCAGTACGCCAGGTTGCTGATTGGCCTGTTCTTCGCCCAAGGGATCAGTGACAAATCCCGGATGCTCTTCCAGTTCCAGATGATGGGGCAGCACTTGTAAAAGCAGGGGGTCTAAAGGGTTTCCGGCTTGCATTTTGCTCACAAAAGCACGTGGTACGCGTAATTTAAACTGCTTGGAAGCCAAGATGGCACCTGAGAGCAGTTGCTCCGGTGCAAGCTGCAGTACTTCAAGCAGTTCGTGTGGATCAGTGATCAGGTCGCTGAGTTGTGATTGCCAGTTTTGTTCTTGATATAGATAGTTCGTCATGCTGGAAGATTAACAATATTAAGTGGGAGGACACATCCTGATGGACACAGTTTAACAGTTTGTAAGAAAGCAGAATGACTCGCTGTGCTCTAATATGGGGTGCGATTCAGATATGCTGATCTTCATGATAAGCTGATGACAGTCTAACGTTGAGCAAGACATGAATAAACAAAGGATTTTCATGTCTGATTGTAACTTAGACAGCCTGAGCAGGTAAAAGCGGATTTTTTCATTGCGGCAAGACGTATTGCTCATTTAGAATACGCAACATCAAATGAATGTGCATGTGGCAAATCATGTTCGTGTCAGACTTGCTAAATGACATCGCAACAGCCCATAGCATCTATAGATTAAAGTTAGTAAGTTTGGAGTGCGCCAGTCATGGCCTATTATTCTACGAATGATTTCAAGTCAGGCCTTAAGGTTATGCTTGATGGCAACCCATGTTCAATCATGGAAAATGAATACGTAAAACCAGGTAAAGGCCAAGCTTTTAACCGCGTAAAATTACGTAACCTTAAATCAGGCAAAGTGTTAGAAAAAACATTTAAGTCTGGTGACTCACTAGAAGCTGCTGATATCGTTGAAGTAGAAATGGAATACTTGTACAACGATGGCGAAATGTGGAACTTCATGGATCCTGTTACCTTTGAACAGATCGCAGCTGATAAAACAGCAATGAGCGATGCTGCAAAATGGTTAAAAGACGATTCTAACGAAAAATGTACCATCATGTTGTGGAATGGCGTGCCTCTTAGTGTGAGCCCACCAAACTTCGTGGTATTGAAAATCGTTGAAACTGATCCAGGTGTTCGTGGTGATACTTCTGGCGGTGGTGGTAAGCCGGCGAAACTTGAAACAGGTGCTGTAGTACGTGTTCCATTATTCGTACAGCAAGAAGAAAGCGTTCGTGTAGATACCCGTACTGGTGACTATTTAGAACGTGCATAATGGTTTGAAAATAGACTATTATCGAGAGGGATGATTTAAATCATCCCTTTTTTTATGCCAAAGTCTTAGAGGAAAAGCAAAAGAACAGGCGTAAAGTCGCAAGGGAAAACAGCAGTACCTCGAACAACAACAATCACGCTGATTTGTATGCATCACAATATGAGGGATTGAATGGAAACTTTACAAAAGAAGTCCACGCTGACTTCGAAAATGATTTGGCTTTTGGTAGCCATTGTGGGTGCAGTCTCCTTTGGAGTGCTGGCACTGAGTCGGGGTGAGCATGTCAATGCAGTCTGGCTGGTACTTGCCGCCGCCTGCGTCTATAGCATTGCTTACCGTTTTTACAGTTTATTTATTGCCAATAAAGTATTTGAGCTGGATGAACGCCGTTTAACGCCTGCGCATCGTCTGGCCGATGGTCTGGACTATGTGCCGACCAATAAAAGCGTTCTGTTTGGCCATCATTTTGCAGCGATTGCCGGTGCAGGTCCGCTAGTCGGTCCAATTCTTGCAGCGCAGATGGGTTATCTGCCAGGCACGATCTGGCTACTGGTCGGCGTGGTGCTTGCCGGTGCAGTTCAGGATTTTCTGGTGCTGTTTATTTCCACCCGTCGTGACGGTCGATCACTCGGCGAAATGGCCAAGCAGGAACTGGGTACTTTTGCCGGGATTGTGGTCATGCTCGGTGCCTTAGGCGTTATGATTATCATTCTGGCGGTACTGGCACTGGTGGTGGTAAAAGCACTGACCAACAGTCCTTGGGGTGTATTCAGTATCGCAGCGACCATTCCGATTGCGATCTTTATGGGCATCTACATGCGTTTTATCCGACCGGGTAAAATTGCTGAAGTCTCGATTATTGGTTTTGTCCTGATGATGCTGGGCATTATCTACGGCGAAAACATCGCGCAACATCCATATTGGGGTCCGTTCTTTACGCTTTCTGGCACTGAGCTGACTTGGGCATTGATCATTTATGGATTCATTGCATCGGTACTGCCAGTCTGGCTATTACTTGCTCCACGTGATTATCTGTCAACCTTCCTGAAAATTGGCGTGATTGCAGGTCTGGCTGTGGGAATCCTGTTTGCCATGCCTGAAATGAAACTGCCAGCAATTACCAAATTCGTTGATGGTACTGGTCCTGTATTTGCAGGTTCTATGTTCCCATTCCTGTTTATTACCATTGCCTGTGGTGCGATTTCCGGTTTCCATGCTTTGGTATCTTCGGGGACGACACCGAAACTGGTCAACAATGAACGCGATATCCGCATGATCGGTTACGGCGGTATGTTAATGGAATCTTTTGTGGCGATCATGGCCTTGATCTGTGCTGCAATTCTGGATCCAGGAATTTACTTTGCCATTAACTCGCCAGCAGCTTTACTCGGTACTACAGCCGAAAGTGCAGCAGAAGCAGTACGAACCCTTGGTTTTGTGGTAACGCCTGAAGCTTTGACCTTACTGGCACAAGAAGTTGGTGAAAACTCGATTTTGTCACGTACTGGTGGTGCGCCTACCTTTGCAATTGGTATGGCACATATCATCACCGAAATTTTCAACAGTCGTGAAATGATGGCATTCTGGTATCACTTTGCGATTCTGTTTGAAGCATTGTTTATTCTGACTGCTGTAGATGCTGGTACCCGTGCCTGTCGCTTTATGGTGCAGGATACCGTAGGTATCGTGATTCCTGCGGTGAAACAGTCGCATAACTTCTTCGGAAACCTGTTGGGTACTGCGGTTGCAGTGGCAGGCTGGGGATTCTTCGTCTATCAGGGCGTAGTCGATCCACTGGGCGGGATTAACAGCTTATGGCCACTGTTTGGTATCGGTAACCAGATTCTGGCTGCGATGGCGCTCATTCTCGGTACCGTCATTCTGTTCAAGATGAAAAAACAGAAATATGTCTGGGTGACAATTATCCCGACAGTGTTCCTGTTCATCACTTCCATGACAGCAGGCTGGCAGAAGATTTTCCACGAAAATCCAAAGATTGGTTTCCTTGCGCAAGCTGACCGTTTCAACACGGCAATTGCCAATAATGAAATCCTGGCGCCAGCGAAAACCATGGCTGAAATGCAGACGGTAGCGATGTCGAACCAGATCAATGCTGCACTTTGTGCTTTCTTCATGATTGTAGCTTTTGTGATGTTGTTCGCTGCGATTGGTGTGATTCGCCGTGCCTTGGCAAGTCCTGTACCGACCGTGCATGAGGCAGAAGCGATTTATCGTGATCCAGAAGAGATTCAGCCAGCGAAAGGTCATTAAGGAGAATATTATGAATCTGAAGTTTGCCAAAAGCGGGAAAACGATGATTTATAAAATCATCAAGATGACCGTGATGTCGCAGAAGGATTTGATCCTGAATCCGAAAAACTGGTCACGGATTGCGACCTTGTGGCAACGTTTGCAGCAAAGTTTCCGTTTGATGGTCGGTGTGCCAGATTATCAGACCTATGTGGAGCATATGCGCAAGCATCACCCGGATCTGGAACCGATGGATCCTAAGACTTTTTATCGCCATTGTGTAGATTCGCGTTATCCATCCGCGGGTGGTGGTATGAAGAAATGTCCATGTTAATGGTTAAGTAACAGCAAGCGCCTTTCGGGGCGCTTTTTTTTTCTCTAAAAGAATAGGCCACCTAATAACCCTGATTGCATGAGTTGAGCTATTTTCAAAAAAATTATAAAAATCGAAAAAATGATCTGAGTTTATATACCTTTTAAGTATGATTCTTTATGTATAAGTCTTTTCAAGAGACAGCAAAGTCCTATAAGTATTTTGATATTTGATCAAAAAAATATCTCTGTCTGTGGCGGTCATTTTTATTTTCTAGATCTCATTTCTGTATGTTCTTTCTATCCCGGTATTTTCTAGTGAGTGTATTTATTCAGTTACACAGACAGATGATTGATCTTTTGGGAAAATTTAAATTTCAGTGTATGTTAATCCTAGACCATGTTTTATTAAGGAATTTACTGTGATCTGGGGCATGAAACAAAAGGAAAATAACGACATTGCATACATCAATACAGGGCTTGAACAAAAGATTGCAAGTTATTCACCCAAGATCCAGCATTTTTTTGAAGAAGTTAATGCCATTGTGCTGGACAAGCAGGCTCAGACCAAACTGGCACTCTGTTGCCTGATTGCGGGTGGACATGTCCTGTTTGAAGATTTACCCGGGCTGGGAAAAACCACATTAGCCAGCAGTCTGGCACATCTGGCAGGATTGAAGTTCCAACGGATCCAGTTTACCAATGACATGCTGGCCAGTGATGTGATCGGCATTAATATGTTTAATCAGAAAGAACACCGGTTTGAGTTTAAACAAGGGCCGATTTTTACCCAGATTTTACTGGCAGATGAAATTAACCGTTGCAGTCCCAAAACCCAGAGTGCCTTACTTGAAGCCATGGAAGAAGGCTATGCCACCATTGATGGTGTGCGCTATGCCTTGCCCAAACCCTTCTGGGTGATTGCGACACAAAACCCGCTGTTTCAAAGTGGTACTTATGCTTTACCTGAATCCCAGCTTGACCGTTTTCTCATGCGTTTATCCTTGGGTTATCCATCACGCCATGCAGAAAAACTTTTATTACAGCAGGAATCCCGTTTTGCCCTGATTGCGAGCCTGACCCATATTTTCACTGAAGATGAGATACTGGAACTACAAAGCCTGACGCATCAGGTATTTATCAGTGAAGCCATTCAGGAATATCTGCTCGATCTGGCAGAAGAAACCCGTAAAAAACGACATGGACTTTCCACACGTGGCTTATTGGCCCTGAAGCGTGCAGCACAAGCACATGCCCTGATTCAGCAACGTGCCTTTGTCACGCCCGATGATGTACAGGCCGTATTTGTTGCGGTGACTTCACATCGTCTGGGTTTAAGTGAGGCAGAAGCCTTTAATGTCATGCAACAGGTTGCGGTCAGCTAAAGGAGTTTTCTCTTGGATAGAACCTGGCAAAAATGGCTGGCCAAACGCTTTCAATTTTCACAGCAGAAACAGCTCTCACAGAAAGATGTTCTGGTATTTATTTATCGGCAGGGTTATCTGTATCTTGTTTTGATCTTGATCACCTTTGTGGCCGGAGTGAATTATGCCAATAACCTGATTTTAGGTTTTTGTTTTTTAATCAGTGCCGTACTGTGTGTTAGTTTCTATCTGACTTTCAAACAATTGCATGACCTGAAAATTGAATTAATTGCAGATGATATTGGTCAGGTAGGGAATAGCCTGAATCTACATTTTTATTTTCAACAGCAGCAGCTCCGTCCGCGATATGTATATATCAAGGCAGGAGATCAGATAGCAAAATTTTATCTGAATGCAGCAAAGCAGCAATTTATCCTGCCATTTTACACAGAGCAACGTGGCAAGTTTGATTACCCGATCATTCAGATTTATTCGGTTTATCCCTTTGGTCTGGTTCGAGCCTGGACCTATCTTTATCATCAACATTCTGCCTGGATTGCTCCTAAGGCTGAAGCTTTTACGGCTGAAAATAAATATTACTTTAATCGCTTTGAACCGGATATGGATGAATTTCGTGAATTACGCAATTATCAGTCTGGGGATTCCTTGCAGGCTGTCTCCTGGAAGCAGTTTGCGCGTGGACAAGGCTTATATGTCAAAGTCTTTGAACAATATCAGGATGAACACAGTATCGAGATTCATTATGAGCATATGCCAAGCCAGTCACATGAAGAAAAACTTGAATTTGTAATGGGTCTGGTCGAGCAGTGCGAGCAGCAGCAATGTGCCTATAGCCTGCATTTGCCACAGGCCGAGTTGCCACAAGGAGCAGGGGAAGAACAACTACGAAAAGCCAAACAATTGTTGGCGCAGGCCTAAAGTGGATAAAGAAACGATGAACGCAAAAATCTGTACCTCGATTGTACTGACTCTGGGGCTGATTCTCATCGCCCAAATGGCATTTATTCCTGTGCTACTCAGTATAATTTTTGCCATCAGTATTCTGTGTATCTGGATTTATCAGAAGCGTCAGCAGCCATTTCCAAAAATTGGTACTTTTCTGCTGACGTCGTTGGCACTGGGCAGTATTTATTTGAATTATCAAAGTTTTATTGGCGTAGATGCAGGAGTGGCTGTTTTATCTACATTTTTATTTGCCAAATCACTGGAAAGCAAAAATAAACGAGACCTGATTATCCTGTTTAATTTTGCCCTGTTTGTCGCTGCAAGTTCATTCTTATACAGTCAGTCATTTGGGATGGCAATCGTGATTGTACTGTGTTTAATCAGCTGTCTGATTGGCCTGTACCGGATTCAGACCAGCGAATTTGAACAGGAACAGACCACTCTGGGCACAGCATTGCAACAGGATGCCAAACATGTGGGCCAGTTTGTCTTCTACGCCGTTCCATTTTTCATACTGTTATTTATTTTCTTCCCGCGCTTGCCTCCGCTTTGGTATATTCCTATTCCAGAAAACAAAGGTGTAACAGGCATTAGCGACAGCATGTCGCCCGGTGATATTGCCGAATTGTCCCAATCCAGTGCCCTTGCTTTCCGGATTATCGGTGATGTGAGCAAGCTCCCATCACGTTCAGAGTTGTATTGGCGAGCCCTGGTACTAGATGAATATGATGGGCAGCGCTGGACCAGCAATTTCAGCAATCAACAGCCTTTAATGCAACCATCGATGGATACATCTGCAGTGTCTACAGGCTGGAATTATCAATATCTGGCTGCAGATCCTTCGGTGTTCTGGATCATGGGGCTGGAAAAATCGATACCTGTGGAACGCCGTTATTATAACCGTCAGGACTGGAGCATTGTACCGCGACGGCTTACGCAACGCGTTGAACCGATTACATTACAATGGGTCGGTACAAAATACGAGCCTCAAACACTGCCAAGCCAATATATCGAGCGAATGAATACTCAAGTGCAGCGTAGCCTAGACCCTCGAGCCCAGAAATTGGCATTACATCTATATGAACAAAGTGCTAAAGAGCCACGTCGTTATGTGCAACAAGTCTTGAACTGGTATCAGCAGAATAATTTTGTTTATACTTTAAAACCGGGTCAATTGGGACAAAACCGGATTGATGAATTCCTATTTAATTCCCGTCAGGGGTTTTGTGAACACTATGCATCGAGTTTCGTAATGTTGATGCGTTATGTTGGAATTCCTGCACGGGTGGTCACAGGTTATCAAGGGGGAGAGTTGGCCCCGGATCGGATGAGTTGGGAGGTCCGACAAATGGATGCCCATGCCTGGACAGAGGTCTGGATTGATCAGAAATGGCAGCGCTTTGATCCAACCGCTATGATTGCTCCACAGCGTATAGACAACGGAATGCAAAATCTAATGTCTCAAGATGAACGTGTATCGGCAAATAATTCAACCTGGGCATCACAGAATAATCAGTGGATGACCAAAATACGTGTTTGGAGCGATTATGCCAGCTACCAATGGCAAAGTAAGGTGGTGGGTTATAATGCAGAATCACAACAGGGCTGGTTAGCGAAATTGGGCCTAGATTCAATCTATTCCAGCGTCGTTATACTAATATCTGGTATCAGTATACTAATATTCCTCTACATCTTGAGAATTTATTTGAAGGCAAGACAAGCTCAAGCTCCATATGATCGTATGATTCAACAGTTGAATCAATCTTTAGCTGACGATTTCAAAAAACAGCCAGCTGAAACCTTTCATCAGTGGATGTTACGTTTATCCCAGCAGGTTCAGGTTGAAAACCAGACTGCCTTTATTCAAGCCATAAAGGTTTTTGAAAAAAATCTGTATTCAGGAATAACAATGACGGAGCAAGAAATGAAAAAATTCAAGGATTTGCTTAAAACTTGTGCGGATGTTTTAAAAACTAAATGAAAAGGCTTGTCTTCATGAGAAAAAATTTATAATATGCCAAGCATTCTAGGTGTATAGCTCAGTTGGTTAGAGCGCTACGTTGACATCGTAGAGGTCAGCAGTTCGAGTCTGCTTATACCTACCAAGATTATTTTTTATACAGCTTTCTATAGGGTTGTATAGAGCAGAAAACCTTCTAAATTCAACGATTTAGGAGGTTTTTTGTTTTTGGTAGTTTGGTATGTTTCTCCAGAACTGACGCTAGCTTGTATCACTACGTGTATCACTGTCTAATAATCTAACTCGGTGATACACGGTAATAGATATGTTCCGCAAAGATATAAAGAAACGACCACTCAGCGAGAAAGTTCTCGCTACTTTAATACCTGAGGACAGAGACTACCGTGAACTCGACGGCGCGGGTTTATATTTTCTGGTGAAGAGGTCTGGTGTAAAAAACTGGCAATTTCGCTATAAAAATGCTGAAGGGAAATGGGCATGGATCGGCGTTGGCGCATACCCTAAAGTCAGTGCAAAACTCGCTCGTCAAAAAGCACAGGAATATAATGTAGCTTTGTCAAAAGGCGAAGAATTAAAACCAAAGAAAATATTGCTGAATGAGAAAAGAGAACTAGAGAGTTTGTATTTTCAGAATCTCATGCGGGATTGGCTAGATACAAAGTCAACGAAATGGGGAGAAGCAACATATACGAAAGCAGAGAAATCGATCTATAAACATATCATCCCAAGCTTTGGAAAGCGTAGTTATACCGATATTAGTGCGAAAGAGTGGTTTGATTTCTTTCAGGGCTTACAGCGTAATTTAGGCATTCATACACAAATTGAGAAACTGGTGTCCTATGTTCGAGGCTGTTATGACTGGGCAAAATTTCAAGGAAAAATTAGTTCCAACCCGCTGGAAGGTATCACTAAGCATTTAGATACATATCAATCAGGAAATATGAATTTTATTAGTATTGAAGATCTTCCAGTTTTATTGCAAAGAATCCGCGACAATAAAAAACGTGCTATTGGAATTGGTTTAGAGTTAATGATTCTGCTTTTTCCACGCCCTGGTGAATTAAGGTGTGCTAAGTGGGAACAGTTCGATCTTAAGAACGCATTGTGGAGCAAACCCGCTGCAACGACTAAAACTCGTCTGGAGCATCAAGTACCTTTGCCTGCTCAAGCGATCACACTTCTAAAAGAACTCAAGGAGATTCAGCCCGAATCTGAGTTTGAATAGCCACCGATTTTGTAGACACTCTTTAGTTAGATATTGGACTGCCACCACTCTCCTAGACAAATATCGTCTATTCTTTTTGCACAGGAGAAAACATTATGAGTGGACAACGATATACCCCAGAATTTAAAGACGAAGCTATAAAATTAATTACTGAACGAGGATATTCTGTCACTGATGTAGCGGAACGTTTAGGTGTATCACAACACAGTATTTATAAATGGTTAAAGGCGATACAGCCTTTACGCAACAACCCTGATGAACATGAATTGCTCGAAGCAAAGAAAGAGATCCTCCGTCTTAAAAGTCAACTTAGACAAACTGAAGAGGAACGGGACATACTAAAAAAGGCCGCAAGGTACTTTGCAAGTCTGCCCGAGTAAAGTATCAGTTTATTCTTGAGTACAGTAATCAATTTAAGATTAAAACGATGTGTCGGGTTTTAAAGCTTGCTCGTGCTGGTTATTACGCTTGGTTGCATGAACCCGAATCAGGCAGAACTATTGAAGATAAACGGTTATTACAGCTCATCCGATCTTCTTATGATGCTAGTTATGGTATTTATGGTTATCGTCGCATTACTTTGGATCTTAAAGAACTAGGTGAAGGCTGTGGCCCGAATCGTGTACTGAAGATCATGAAAAACAATGGTATTGCAGCAGTTAGAGGATACAAGAAGCATAAAAGTTATGGCCGTGGTCGTCCTCAGATTGTGCCACCCAACCATTTAAATAGAGAGTTTGTTGTGAATACTCCGAATACTTCCTGGGTAACTGATATTACCTATATTCGGACTTGGCAAGGCTGGTTATATCTGGCTGTAGTGCTTGATTTATATTCGAGAAAAGTGATCGGTTGGTCAATGAAACCAACTCTTGCTAAGGATATCGTTCTTGATGCACTACTCATGGCAGTATGGCGACGCAGACCCGATGAACCTGTGATCATACACTCAGACCAAGGCTCACAATACAGTAGTGGAGACTGGCAGAAATTCTGTCAAAAGCATAATTTAATTCCCAGTATGAGTCGCAGAGGAAACTGTTGGGACAACGCTGTTGCTGAATCTTTTTTTAGCAGTTTAAAGAAGGAAAGAATTAAAAAGAGAATCTATAAAACACGAGAAATGGCTCGTGCGGATGTGTTTGATTATATCGAAATGTTCTACAATCGAATCAGGCGTCATTCGCACCTCGATGGTATGAGCCCAGAAGCATTCGAGACAGCTTCAAAATGAGGCTATCTCATGTCTAAGATACTGGGAGCAGTCCACACCGACTTTTTTAGAAAATTAATATTTTTTAGATTTTGATAGGTTGTAATTTTTAAAAGGATTATCAAAAGAGTTAAATAATTAAAATACCTGATTGTAATTGTGGAACATTACTCAAAGAATAGGTAGAAAACATAAAAAATCAATAAAGAGCCGTTCCAGTGTGCTGAACCCTGAAAAGACTCAAGTTAAACAGATGATTTATAGAAAATAAAATAAAGCATTTCATATAACATGTATTATGTTGATTTTAGCTAAAATACTGTATTTTGAATTTTTTCCTGTTCTCGATGATGCTCTATAGCCAATTCGATTAAACAAGTGATCAAGTCTGAATAGCTCAATCCACTTTCTTCCCATAACTTAGGGAACATACTTATATTCGTGAAACCCGGTAAAGTGTTTATTTCATTAATAAATACAGTTTCATCTTTTGTTAAAAAAACATCAATTCTTGCTAGTCCTGTACATTCCAGAATTTCATATGCACTGATAGCTATATCTTGAATTTTTTTACTTAATTCAGTTGATATATTGGCTGGTATTGTTACCTTTGCGCCTTTTTCATTAATGTATTTTGTTTCATAAGAATAGAAACTATCTGATAACTCGATCTCACCACAGACACTAGCGATAGGTTTGTAATTTCCAATAACAGCACATTCTATTTCTCTACCATTAATACCTTTTTCAATTAATACCTTATGATCATAGTTGAATGCTGTATCCAGAGCTATTTCAAACTCTTCTACAGTATTTACTTTACTAACACCAACTGATGATCCTTGATTAGCAGGCTTCACGAATAATGGTAAACCTAACTTGGAGCAAGCAACTTCAAAATCTATATTTATTCTATTTCGTTTGGTTAATTTTATATATGGTGTAACGTTTAATCCTGCATCTCGTAATAATCTCTTTGATACATCTTTATCCATACATATAGCAGAACTTAATACTTGAGAGCCTACAAATGGCAAATTTACCATTTTTAATAGCCCTTGCAATGAACCATCTTCTCCAAGTGTTCCATGAACAATAGGAAAAATTACATCTAACTGTGATATAGCTTTATTTTGAAATTCAATAACTTGTTTTTCACTTTTTCCAGGAATAAAAGCTAAATTTCTTCCAGATGGATGTAAGGCTATAAGGTTTGGATCATCTGAGTTTAATAGAAATTGAGTACTTTCATTAAGATGCCAAATTCCATCTTTATCTATTCCTATCAGTGTCACATCAAATTTTTCTTTATCTATAGCATCAACAATATTTCTTGCAGATTGAAGGGATACTTCATGTTCTGTTGATTTCCCCCCAAATATAATTCCTACATTTTTTTTCATTTTTTTCCCATAAAAAGATTTATCAATAACAACATACCACTGCAATAACTTAGTGTCATTGATATGATTTTGATATATAAACCTCACTTATTTGGCATAAAATCTTTTATGCGAAGATAAGGTGTAAGCTCTAAATAGAAATATCCAAAAAGAACATTTCTATTTGAGAATAACAATCTTGTGATGGATCTTGAACCTAAAAAATCATTTATTGAAAAATGACATCGGTTGAATCGTCTTACGCTCATAATGACATCGGTTGAGAAAAATTTCCAAATTCTGATTTATATGCAGTAGGCTCTTCTGCCGGAACAGGATTATTAATACGGTACTTAGGTGAAGAGGCTGAAAAAACACCAATTAAGGCTGCATTTGCCCTTTGTCCAGGTTATAACACTGAACTAGGATTTAAAAATGTTCATCCTGTTTATAGTAAAATCATGACTAAGAAACTCATACGAAAATTTGTTTTGCCCCATCAAGAAATATGGCAGAAAATACCGCAATGGGAGGAAATCTTGCATGTCAAAACTTTAGCCGAATTTGAGAAAACATACTTTAAAATGGCTGGATTTTCTGAGTATGAAAGCTATGTCAAAGCCTCTAACCCAATTTATGTTTTTGAAAATATTAAAATCCCCCTAATGATTTTAAATGCAGAAGATGATCCTGTTTGTCATATTAAAAATTTGGAACCTTATAAACAAGCCATTATGAAGATGCCAAATATCCTTGTAGTGACTACAAGAAGGGGGAACCATTGTGGTTTTTATGAGGGAATGTTTAAAACGACTTCTTGGGCAACACGTTTAATGTCCAAATTTTTACTTAGTCAAGAAAAAGCCCAAAATTAGCTTGGTGTTATTCCCAAGTAGAAATGTCCTACCTAATAACCAAATAGAAATGTCCTATATGGACATTTCCAAGTCAAGCACA